>DAORHX010000080.1:0-12281 GCA_035438245.1 Rubrivivax sp. | reverse complement strand
GATGGCCGAGGCGGCCGTGGGCAACCCGGCCGCGCTGCGCACCGACGTCGGCCCGGTGATCGACGCCGAAGCCCAGCGCGCCATCGAGGCGCACGTCGAGGCGATGCGCGCGCGCGGCCGGCGCGTCCACCGCCTGGGCCGCTGCGTGCCCGAGGTGCTCGAGGGCGGCACCTACGTCGTGCCCACGCTGATCGAGCTGGACAGCATCGCCGAACTGCGGCGCGAGGTGTTCGGGCCGGTGCTGCATGTGCTGCGCTACTCGCGCCAGGACCTCGATGCGCTGATGGCGCAGATCCAGGCCACCGGCTATGGCCTGACGATGGGTCTGCACACCCGCATCGACGAGACCATCGCTCAGGTGCTGGCCGGCGCACGGGTCGGCAACCTCTACGTCAACCGCAACATGGTGGGCGCCGTCGTCGGCGTGCAGCCTTTCGGCGGAGAGGGCCTGTCGGGCACGGGCCCCAAGGCCGGAGGCCCGCTGTACATGTACCGCCTGCTCGCGGCCCCGCCGCAGGACGTGCTCGTGCGCGCGACCGAGCGCGGCTTGCCCGGTTCAACGCAAGAGGGCGCCGCGGCACCCGTGCCGCTCGCGTTCGCTTCGCTGATGGCGTGGATCGACCGGCACCGCGACTCGCGCGCCGCGGCCCGGTGCCAGCGTCTGGCCGAGACGGCGGGGACGCGCCATCCACGGCTGCTGGCGGGCCCGACCGGCGAGCGCAACCTCTACACGCTGCATCCGCGCGAGGCCGTGCTGTGCCTCGCGCAGGCCGAGGATTCGCTGATCTACCAGCTGGCCGGCGCGTTGGCGGTCGGGTGCCGGGTCATCTGGCCTTCGAACACAAGCACCCGGGCGCTGCACGCCAGCCTGCCGCTGGATGTGCAGGAGGCGATTGCGCTGGCCAGCGACTGGAGCGCGCCCGGCGTCGAATTCGACGTTGCGCTGCACCAAGGCAGCCAGGCCGACCTGCTGGCCGTCGCGGCGCGCCTGGCCGAACGCGAGGGCCCGATCGTGAACCTGCGGCGCTTCGCTGCCGATGGCGGCGAGGTGCCGCTGGAGGCGCTGGTGCTCGAGCGCGCCGTCAGCACGAACACCGCCGCCGCGGGTGGGAATGCGAGCCTGATGACGATCGCTTGAGACGCGATTCACTTCGAGTTCATGGAAACGCACTTATGACTTCTACCCCGGTTCAAGGCAGCAAGCCGACGTTGGCATTCGTCGGCGGAGGGCAGATGGCCACCGCGATGATTGCCGGGTTGATACGGGCGGGGCATCCCGCTGCTTCGATCCTGGTCATCGAGCCCAACCCGGCGCAGCGCGAACAGCTGGAGGCCACGCTCGGTGTGCGGACCTCGCCGCAGGCCGATGAGCGGCTTTCGGGCGCCGGTGTGGTGGTCTGGGCCGTCAAGCCCCAGGTGCTGCACGAGGCGCTCGATCAGGCGCGCGGGCATCTCGGTCCCGCGCTGCATCTGAGCATCGCCGCAGGGTTGCCGCTGAACACGCTCGGTGCGTGGCTGCAAAGCCAGAGGGTGGTGCGCGCCATGCCCAACACCGCCGCGCTGGTGGGCGCCGGCGTCACCGGCATGGTCGCTGCCGCCGGCGTCTCGGACGCGGACAGGGCACTGGCCGCGGACGTGCTCGCGGCGACCGGGCATTGCTTCTGGGTGGAAAGCGATGAAAGGCTGAATGCGGTCACTGCCGTCAGCGGCAGCGGGCCGGGCTATGTGTTCCACTTTCTCGAGGCCTTCCAACGGGCCGCCGAAGCGGTGGGATTCGACCCCGAGACCGCGCGCGATCTGGTGCTTCGCACCACCGCTGGCGCGGTGGAGCAGGCCAAGGTCGGCGACCCCTTCGGCACGCTGCGCACCCGCGTGACGTCCAAGCGGGGAACCACCGAGGCCGCCCTGACGGTGCTCGATGAGCGAGCAACGTCTCAGGCACTGCGGGACGCCGTGCTCGCAGCCTATGCCAGAGCGGGTGAACTGTCGCAGGAACTCTCGGGGTAGGCCGACCGCTCCCCGTATCCGGCATCAGCGAAGTTGAACCGGCGTCGTTGTTGCCGGCCGATGCGGGTTGACCCCATTAGGGTTGGCGCGCATTCCGCATGTTTCGAATCTTCGTATATTTCTCGTATGCATTCGGCATATTGTAGTGCACACCACGCCGCATCTGGGGCATGAGTGCCGGAAAGCCCCAGTTCCTCCACCGACGAAAGGACGCCACGCGCCATGACGCACTACTACTTCGCCTACTGCACCTGGCTGAACGATCCGGAGATCCGGCGCTACATGCCCAAGACCAAGAAGATCACCAAGGGCTACGCGGCCAACTACCGCCTGCAGTTCCATGCCGCCGCGGGCCGCGATGACCGCGGCTGGTGCCACCTCAACGGCCTGCCCGATGCCTGGGGCGAGCGGTGCCTGGGCCTGGTGTTCGAGGACGATGGCCTGACCGACGACTACGACGATTTCGAGCGCTTCGCCATCACCGTGCACGGCGACGACGGCAAGGCCTACGACTGCTGGACCTACCGCATGATCACGCCGGGCCAGCCCATGCGTCCGCCGAACTTCTACTGGCAGCACATCCCCGACGGGTTGAAGTCCGAAGGCTTCCCCGCCGAGTACATCGCCAAGGTGCAGGCCGTGTACGACGCCGCGGCACCCTGCCCGCGCGCCGACCGCCCGAATCCTTCGGCCGTTCCGGGCAAATCCGCCGACAGCCGCTGAGCGCTGCGCCTTCGCACCCCGCTCCGGATCGCACGCTCCGCACACCCGACCACGAGGCAACCTCATGCACATGCTCTTCCGCTCCGCCCGCCGCTGCGCGCTGGCGCTGGCTGTCGCCCTTCCCATGGCCGTCGGGGCGCAGGCAACGCGCCCGGCCGACGCGCAGGCGCTGGTACCGGCGGACGTCAAGGCGCGCGGCGTGTTGCGCGTCGGCTCGCAACAGACCTTCCCGCCGGTGGAGTTCCGCGAGGCCGGCAAGACCGAGGTCACCGGCGCCAGCGCCGATCTGCTGGCCGAGATAGCTCGCCGGCTCAATCTGAAGCTGGAGTACATCCAGTCGGAGTACGCGGGGCTCATCTCGGGCGTCGAGGCGGACCGGTTCGACGTCGCCTCCGGCGGCATCAGCGACACCGAAGAGCGCGAGCAGAAGCTCGACTTCGTCAACTACATGTCCTCCGGCGGCGCCATCCTGGCGCTGGCCGCGAACAACGCGCCCCTGGCCACCATCGACGACTTCTGCGGCAAAGGCGTGGTCACGATGCTGGGCGGGCGCGTCATCATGGCGGCGGTCGAGGCGGCTTCCGAGCGCTGCACCAAGGCAGGCAAGCCGGCCATCCGCGCCGAGCAGCTGCCCAGCGCGCCCGACTCGCGCATGCAGTTGGACTTGAAGCGCGTGGACGGTTACATCGGCGACTTCCCGGCGCTGGTTTACATGAGCTCGCAGTTCCCGGGCCGTTACAAGATCGTCGGCGGCAACTACATCCTCACGCCCTACATCACCTCGTGGGGTTTCGGCAAGAACAAGACCGCGCTGCGCGACGCGATGCAGAAGGCCGCGCAGTCGATGCTGGACGACGGGACCTACAAGAAGATCCTGGACAAGTGGAACCTGGGCGGCGGCGCGCTGCCGGCCATCAGCGTCAATCTGCCGGCGAGCAAGCGCAAGTAGGCGCGCCGGAGCAAGCGAGCGATCATGAATGCCGGCCTTTCTGGGGCGTACCCCCCCGCCCCGGCGCGCCGCGTCGTGCAGCGCAGGCACTGGGGCGCCTGGGTCTTCGGCGCCCTGGTGCTGGTTCTGCTGGCGCTGGTCGTGCGGGCCGCCGTGTCGGCCCGGGTGGTCGACCCCGGGGTGTTCCTGAAGTACGTGTTCAGCAAGGAAATCCTGGTCGGCGCCGTCAACTCGGTGGTCCTGGGCACGATGGCGCTGATGCTGGCCGTCGCCGTCGGCCTGACGGCAGCGCTGATGCGCGTCAGCGGCAACCCGATCCTGGTGGCCTTTTCGGCCAGCTACGTGTACCTGTTCCGCGGTACGCCGATGCTGATCCAGCTGATCTTCTGGTTCAACGCCTTCCCGATCATGTTTCCGCAGCTGCATCTGGCCGTGCCGTTCACCGGCCTGGTGCTCGTGGATGCGCCGATGACGCAGGTGATCACGCCCTGGATCGCCGCGCTGGCCGGGTTGGCGCTGGCCGAGGGCGCGTACATGGCCGAGATCATCCGCGGCGGCTTCCTCGCGGTGGACCAGGGCCAGCGCGACGCCGCCCGGGCCATCGGCATGACGCAGCGCCAGGTGATGCGGCGGGTGGTGATCCCGCAGGCGGCGCGCATCGTGGTGCCGGCCACGGGCAACCAGTACATCATGCTGCTGAAGTCCACCTCGCTGGCCTCGGCCATCGGCTACCTGGAACTGCTGCGCATCGCCACCGACATCTACGCGTCCAACTTCCGCGTGGTCGAGTTGCTGACCGTCGCCGGCTTCTGGTATCTGGTCATGACCGCCTTCGCCACCGCCTTGCAGACGACGCTGGAAAAGCGCTACCCGCACCGATGATCACGACCTCCGCCCCCTCGGCGCCGATGATCGAGGCGCAGTCCGTTGTCAAATACCGCGGCCAGGTGGCCACGCTGCAGGACGTGAGCTTCCAGGTGCCGCGCGGCCAGGTGGTGGCGCTGCTGGGGCCGTCCGGCGCCGGCAAGTCCACCCTTCTGCGCTGCATCAATCACCTGGAAACCATTGACGGCGGCAAGATCTTCGTCGAGGGCGTGCTCACCGGCTACGAGGAGCGCGGCGACCTGCTGCACGAGCTGCCGGACGCGGCCATCAGCCGCCAGCGCCAGCGCGCGGGCATGGTGTTCCAGAGCTTCAACCTGTTCCGCCACATCACCGTGCTGGACAACGTCATGGCCGGCCCGCTGTACGTGCTCGGCCAGCCCCGCGCCCGCGCGGCGCAGAAGGCGCGCGAGCTGCTGGCCCGCGTGGGCCTGGCCGAGAAGGCCGACGCGTACCCGAACCAGCTCTCGGGCGGGCAGCAGCAGCGGGTGGCGATCGCCCGCGCGCTGGCCATGGAGCCGTCGGTGATGCTGCTGGACGAGCCCACCAGCGCACTCGACCCCGAGCTGTCGCACGAGGTCATCGCCGCCATCCGCCAGATGGCCGAGGACGGGCTCACGCTGATGATCGCCACCCACGAGATGGCGCTGGCGCGCGACTTCGCCGACCGGGTGATGTTCATGGTCAGCGGCCGGCTGGAGGAAGACCGGCCCTCCAAGGACTTCTTCACCTCACCCCAGCACGAGCGCGCGCGCCAGTTCCTCGCGCGCAACGCTCATTGAAACCCCGCCCACCCGTAGACGCAGCCGATGAGCCACCCCTTCAAGCAACTGCACCATATCTGCATCGTGGTGCGCGACCTCGACCGTGCCGTGGCTTGGTACGAAAAGATCGGCATGGGCCCGTGGAAGGACTACCCCAAGGGCGGCAAGTACCTGGAGTTCGAGGTGCCCGACAAGGCCTCGTCGGACGCCATGCGCTACAAGTGCCTGCAACTGGACAACGTGGAGATCCAGCTGTGCGAACCGCCGCCGGGCCACTCGCCGCAGCGGCGCTTCCTGGAAAAGCACGGCGAGGGCGTCTACCACCTGGGTTTCGAGGTGCCCGACCGCGATGTCGGCGAAGCCCGGGGCCGAGCGCTGGGCCTGCCCGTGCAGGCGCGCGGCAAGCGGGAGGACGGCTCGGGCTTTGCCTACTTCGACACGCGCGACGGCGCCGGGGTGGTGCTGGAAATCCGCAAGACCGCTTCCTGATGCGGCGCAAAGGGGGCCTGCGGGCCGACGACAATCGCCCCTCCTGCCGCCACGCCACCCGACATGCCGTCCAAGAGAATCGGAATCGATCTCATCGCCGATGAAGTCTTTCGCGAACTGCGCTCGCGCATCGTCACGCTGGACATCAAGCCGGGCGCGCGCGTGATCGAGGACGAGATCGGCACCTTGCTGCAAGCCGGCCGCACGCCGGTGCGCGAAGCGCTGCTGCGGCTGGAAGGCGAAGGGCTGGTGCGGCGCGATCGCGGCTGGGTGGTGTCGTCCACCGATCCGTCGCACATCCGCGGCATTTTCGAGACGCGCATCGCCATCGAGGGTTATGCCACCCGCCTGGCGGCCGAGCGCGCAACCCCCGACGACTTGGCCGAGCTGGAGCGCTACGTGATCGACATGGATGCCGGCGAGGCCATCGCGCGAAGCGAGATGAACCGGCTCAATCGGGCCTTCCATCACCGCATCGTGGTGCTGTCGGGCAACGAATTCTTCGTGGAGCAGCATGAACGCACCCTGTTCCGCCACTGGAACCTGCGTCTGCCGGTGACCTTCATGCGCGACCAGCTGGCCCAAACGGCGGCGCAGCACCACGAGATCCTGGACGCCCTGAAGGCCCGCGACGGCGACCGCGCCGAGCGCGCCAGCCGGGCGCACATCGAAACTACGCTGCGGATCGTGGCCGATTCGCTGCACGACGATTGAGCGTCGTCCCGATGACGCTCTGGCGCCTGGCGGCCAACCATACCCACCTCTATCCCGGTGCGCTGCTGCGCTGCCTGGACGCGCCCGCCGGGGCGCGGCTGGCGCGCGCCGACCGGGCTGCCGTCGAGTTGGCGGACGGGACGCTGGCGCTGGGCAGGTTCGCCGCGGTCGACTGCGCCTCGGCCGCACTCGACATGCAGCCGCACCGCACGCATCGCGGCGCGCAGGTGGCCGCGCGCAGGTGGCGCGTGGTGCCGGGCGGCGAACCGGGGCTGCTGCGCGTGCGGCGCCGCATCTGACATGAGTCCTGCGCCCTGGCGCGGCGCAGCGCTGCTGGTCGCCGCGATGGGCGCGTTCTCGCTGTCGGACGTGTTGGCCAAGCAGCTTGCGCCGTACCTGTCGCCGGTACAGGTCGCGTGGGTGCGCTACGCGCTGCTGCTGGCGACGGTGCTTCCCTGCGCAGGGCGGCCGACCGCGTGGCGCACCCGCCATCCGCTGCTGCACGCCGGCCGGAGCGCCGGGCTCATCGGCTCGGCGGTGCTCTTCCAGCACGCCATCCAGGCCATGCCGGTGGCCGAGGCGACGGCCATGGTGTTCGCCTCGCCACTGTTCGTGACTTTGCTGGCGGCGCTGACCTTGGGCGAAACCGTCAGCGCTCGCCGCTGGTTGGCCGTGCTGCTCGGCTTCGTCGGCGTGCTGGTGGTGGTGCAGCCGGGGCAGTTGGCCTTCGGCGGCGCGGAGGTGTTCCCGCTGCTGTCGTCGATGGCCTGGGCCGGCGCGGTGATCTGCACGCGGCGCCTGGCGAGCGAGTCAGTGTGGACGACCATGCTCTACCCGGCGGTGGCCGGCACGCTGTTGCTGGCACCCTGGCTGCCCGCGTCGGAGCTCGTCTCGTCGCCGCGGCGCGCCCTGACGGCGCTGGCGATGGCCGCAAGCTGGTGCGCCGCCCAGTGGCTCACCGTGCTGGCCTACCGCAGCGCCGCCGCCTCCAGCATCGCCCCCTTTGCCTATTCGCAGCTGCTGTGGGCGGCATTGCTGGGGGCTGCGGTCTTCGGCCACGTGCCGCAGGGTATGGCCCTGGCGGGCATGGGCCTGATCCTGGTGAGCGGCGCGCTGGCGGCGCGGGGGCCGCGCTGAATGCCGGTCTCGGTGCCGTGCAGCCGCTCTACGGTCCCTGCAAGCGGCTCGACTTCGAGTTCGAGTGGGCATCGTTGTCGGCCCGGGCAGCCGCAGGCTGGGAGATGCTGCCGCTAGGACCTAGCCTCGGCAAGAACCTCGCGGATGGCAACCAGGTGCTGGCGCGCAGCGCGGTCGGCAGCGGCTACCGGCCGGCCCGGCAGCTCTTCGCGCGCGCCAGCACGGGCACGACCTGCCGAACCCGGCGATGCCGATGCGCCGGCGTGCGGGGTGAGTGGCCGTGTACGACGCGCTCGGGCTCGAATGGCTGGACGCAGGATGGTCAGGCCGCGGACTTCCGAGCAGGCCGCGCGATGCGCAGGGTGCACACGCACGCTCGATGCATGATGCTTGCCACGACCATGATCGAGCGGTCCGAAGGGGAGTGGGCTGTTGCGAGCTGACGGATGAAAGCTGCCGGAGGAAGCCCGAGCGATACACGACAAGCAGGTCATCTGCATCGGGCCCTACAAGGTCAGCGTGTTCTCGACCCCGCATACGGACAGCCCGCTCGACTTTCCCGGCTCGGTGCGGTCGCCGCTCGAGGTACCGGCGCCGCTGTGGAAGTTCAGGCTCGACGAGAACTTCTCCTTTCTCGTGCAGCATGCCCGCGGGTCGCTGCTGATCGTGCCCAGTGCAGGGTTGCGCGATGGCGGCTATGGGGCCAGCGCCGATGTGGTCCTTCTGGGAGTGGGCGGCATCGGTGGCTGGTTCAGGCGATGTGAAACCTGCCTGGGCGAACTGTGGGACCAGACGGTCAGAGCGACGTAGGCCGGCCGGGCTTCAGGCCGGTGCCTCGCCCAGGAAGCCCTGCAGCACGCGCGCGGTGGCTTCGGGTTGGGACAGCACGAACAGGTGGCCGTCGTCGAACACGTGCAGGCGCGAGCCGCGGATCAGCAGGTGCATCAGCCGCGCGTTGACCAGCGGCACCACCGGGTCGTCGTTGCCGGCCATGATCAGCGTGCGCTGCGGCAGCAGCGGCAGCCAGGGCAGGCTGGTCCAGCCGGTGATGGCCAGCTGCTGCAGCAGGTAGGCATAGCGGCTGGCCGGCTTGATCAGGTGCTGCAGCGAGCGCATCAGCGCCGGGTCGGTGCGCGCCTGGCCGCCGTAGATGTCGCCGGCGATGCGCTCGCGGTGCTCGGGGTCGTTGTGGCGGCGCGGCGAGATGAAGTGCTTCAGCACGTTGAGCCGGCCCGGCACCATCAGCGCGCCCTGCGTCGTGGCGGCCAGCACCAGGCGACGGCAGCGCCACGGGTGCTGCAGCGCGAACTGCTGCGCCAGCGCTCCGCCCCACGACACGCCGAAGACGTCGACGCGGCCCACGCCCAGATGGTCGAGCAGCCGCGAGGCCAGCCGCGCCAGCATCCACAGCCGGTACGGCAGCGCGCGCGAGGGCGACAGGCCCACGCCCGGCACATCGAAGGCGATGATCGGCACGTCGTGCAGCGCCCGTGCCAGCGGCGTCAGCATCTCCAGGCTGGCGCCGATGCCGTTGAAGAACAGCACCGGCGTGCGCCCGGGCGCGCCGGGCCACGACACGACGCGCAGGCGCTGGCGCCCGAGCTTGACGCTGCGGTAGCTGGGCTGGCGCGCGTCGGTCGCGGCCGCCGTTTCAGGAGCGTTCGAGGACATACTTGCCCGGCGCCTTGCCGAGGGACGGATATTTGCGGTTGCCGGGCTTGGCCGGCGGATCGACCAGCTCGCCGGCGCGTTCGTGGGTCCAGGCCACGCAGTGGTCCCACCAGCTGCCGGGGTTGCGCGTGGCGCCGGCCAGCCATTCCTCGGCGGCCACCGGCTTCTTGCCCGCGTTGGTGTAGTAGCTGAACTTCGGGTTGCCGGGCGGGCAGACGATGGTCTGGATGTGGCCGGACGAGCCGAGCACGAACTGGCTGCGCTCGCCCAGCATCCGCGCGGTGCGGTACACGTCCTGCCACAGGCACAGGTGGTCGGTCATCGCGGCGAGCACGTAGCTGTCGATGCCGAGCTTGGCCAGGTCGGCGATCGGCTTGCCGCGCACCTTCATCGCGCCCGGCTTGACCAGCGGGTTGGTCTCGACCATCTGCGCGAAGTCGCGGTTGAACGCCGCGGTCATGCCGGTGGCGTCGTTGTTCCAGGTCAGGATGTCGAAGGTCGGCGGGTCGTTGCCGAGCAGGTAGTTGTTGACCCAGTAGTTCCAGATCAGGTCGTTGGGCCGCAGCAGGCCGAACAGCAGGCCGAAGTCGTTGGCACTGATGCGCCGCGGCCCGCGCGCCTTTTTCTTGGCGGAGAACTTCCTGTCGGTGAAGGCGCCGATGCCGGGGATGTCGCCGATCGCGCTCATGTCGTGCGGCGCCACGAACTGCATCAGGCTCGCCGCCTTCTGCTGCTTGTTCGCCGCGTGGTAGCCGAGCAGCGAGCTGACCACCGGGCCCGCGCCGCACACGGCCCAGACGTTGACATCGGGCACGTCGCAGATCTCGCGCGCGGCGTCCAGGGCCTGGTCGATGGCCTCCTGGTACTCGGCCATGCCCCAGTGGTCGTGCTCGGGCCGCGGATTGCGCCAGACGATGGTGAACAGCGTGAAGCCCTGCTTGACGAAGTACTCGAACACGCTGCGTCCGGGCGCCAGGTCGAAGGCGTAGTACTTGTTGACGATCGACGGCACGACGACGATCGGCTTGGCGCGCACCTTCTCGGTCTGCGGCGCGTACTGCAGCAGCTCGAACATCTCGGCGCGCAGCACCACGGCGCCGGGCGTGCAGGCGAGGTTCTCGCCGACCTTGAAGTCCTTGTCGTTGGACTGCGAGGGCAGGTTGCGGCCGGCGGCGATGTCGCCGGCCAGGTTGGCCAGGCCGCGGCGCAGGCTGCTGCCGCCGGTGTCGACCGCCTTGCGCAGCGCCGCCGGGTTGCCCAGCAGCGAGTTCGTCGGCGCCAGCGCATCGCTGAGCTGCGACATCAGGAACGCGGCGCGCTCGCTTTCCTTGGCGTCCAGCCCCGACTGCTGCGCATAGCGCTGCAGCGACTGGCCGAGCGCGAGGTAGCCCTTCAGCCAGCCGCGGTACAGCCAGCTGCTCTGCCAGGCCGGGTCGCCGAAGCGCTTGTCGCCGGCCTCGGGGGCGAGCTTGGATTCGCCGCCGACGATCTTCAGCAGCTCGCCGCCGAAGCCGACCGTCGCGCGCACCACGGCGCCGGGCTTGCGCCGCGCCTGCGCCAGCACCATCTTGGCGGTGTCGACCAGGTCGCCGGGCATGAAGTCGCCCAGGCGGCCGAGCGCGAACTGGCCGGACAGCTTCTCGGCGGTGCCGGCAGGGGCGTCGGCAGTCTCGGGCTCGGGGGCCGGCGTGGTGGCGGCAGCACGCGTGGCGACAGCGGCGGCGGTGTCCTCGATCGGCTGCAGGCGCGCGGGCGGCGGCGTGGCTTCGGCCAGCGCGGCGACGCGCGCGCTCTTGCGCGCCACCGGGTTCTTGGCCAGGGCCCTGGACTTGGCGGGGCGCTTGCTCGGCGCGCTCCGGTGGGGGTCTGCCATGGTCTGCCTCCGGGTTCGTTTTGTTGCCGCTCAGGGTTGCGGCGCGCTGACACGGCCCGATGATAGGGAAAGAAGCCGACGGAGTCGGCACCCATCGGCAAGCGCGCCTCATGCAGGGCCGGCGACGCAGGCCTTGCCGGCCGCTTCGATCGGTTAGCATCCCTTCGTCGACCGTGTGCCAGGCCACCCTCGCACGATCGACATCGATCGGCACCGCCCGCGCTTCCTGGCCTTCGCAGCCCGGGGTCGTGGGCCCGATCCCCGCCCGCCGTGCCAACCCGCCATGAGCCGCCCGCAATGACACACCTGTTCCGCCAGCGCACGCGTCGCGGCGCACTGAGCCTTGGCGCGGCCCTGCTGCTCGGCGCCTGCGCCGCGCCGACGGTGATGAACACGCAGTGGGCGAACCCGCAGTTCGTCGGCAAGCCGCCGCTGCGCTCGATCATGGTGCTGGGCATCACCAAGGACCCGACCAACCGCCGCGTGTTCGAGGACCAGATGGTCGCGCAGCTGGCCACGCGCGGCGTGCAGGCCGTGCCGTCGTACCGCTTCGCGCCCGATGCCGGCGCGGTCGAGCAGGTCAAGCTCGAGCAGGCGGTCAAGCAGGCCGGCGTGGCCGGCGTGCTGCTCAGCCGGGTCGTCAACGTCAGCGAGCAGGTGCACGTCTCGCCGGGCATGGTCATGGGCCCGCCGATGGGCTATGGCTTCGGCGGCTTCTACGGCTACTACGGTGGCATGTGGGCCACCAGCTATGCGGTGCCGCCGCAGGTCTACACGACGCAGCACGTGGCCGCCGACACGCGGCTGTTCGAGACGCAGAACTTCACGCTGGTGTGGTCGGCCACGACCACCACCACGCCCGGCGGCGGCAGCGTCGAATCGCTGCTGCAGCAGTTCAGCCAGCTGATCGTCGCTGCGCTGGCCAAGGACGGCCTCGTCTGACGCCGCAAGGGGGGGGCGGATGCACCTGCGTGCTTCCGGCCGCCCGGCAGCGGCGTCCCGCTGCCCTGCGGCGCTGAGCGCGGCGCTGGTTGCGCTGCTGGCCGCATGCAGCACGCCGCCGCCGCTGCCG
>DAORHX010000079.1:0-12451 GCA_035438245.1 Rubrivivax sp. | reverse complement strand
CAAATGCTCGCCATAGCCCGAGCTATGGCTGCGCTTTGCGCCTTGATCGACACCGCTTCGGGCACCCGCTCGGGCGCGCCGGAATACTTCACAGGCCCTGAGCGGCCGACCAGCGCAACCGCGTGGCACCTCCCACCCTGGATCTCCGCCGCACCCCGCTGAGCGAAGGCTTGCGCCAGCTCGGCTTGGCGCACGACGAGTCGGCAGTCGCTGCGCTGCTCGCCTATCTGGACCTGCTGCAGAAGTGGAACCGCGCCTACAACCTCAGCGCGGTACGCGACCCGCAGCAGATGGTGCACCAGCACCTGCTGGATTGCCTGGCGGTCATCCCGTCGCTCGATCGTCATCTGCAGGGCAGGGCCGCGCACATTCTCGACGTGGGCAGCGGCGCCGGCCTGCCCGGCCTGGTGTGGGCACTGATGCGCCCCGACTGGCGCGTCTGTTGCATCGATGCCGTGGCGAAGAAGGTGTCGTTCGTGCGCCAGGCCGCTGGCGAACTGGCGTTGCCCAACTTGCGAGCCGAACACGGCCGCGTCGAGCAGTTGCGCGCGCCACCCTTCGATATCGTCACATCGCGGGCCTTCGCTACGCTGGCCGACTTCACGCGGTTGACGCGGCACAGCCTGGCACCCGGCGCCATCTGGCTGGCCATGAAGGGCCGGTCGCCCGACGACGAGATCGCGGCACTGGGCGCCGATGTCGAGGTGTTTCACGTGGAACACCTGCGCGTACCGGGCCTGGATGCGAAACGTTGCCTCGTCTGGATGCGTCCGTGTTGAGCTGGCGTCAGGGAACCGGCCTGGAACTAAGTTAACCTCTCGTCGGGTACCTGCGCTGTCGCAGCGCCAAAGAAAACACCTCAAACGATGTTGGGCACTTCCGAACACAGCGCCTCGGGCGCACCGACAGCGCTGTCCCGGCCCCGGCTCCGGGCGAGCCTTTGACGATGGCCCGCGTCTTCTGCGTGGCCAACCAGAAAGGCGGCGTCGGCAAGACGACGACCTCGGTCAACTTGGCGGCAGGACTTGCCCAGGCCGGTCAGCGTGTGCTGATGGTCGACCTCGACCCGCAAGGCAATGCAACGATGGGCTCGGGCATCGACAAACGATCGCTGGCGCTATCGGTCTACGACGTGCTGCTCGAATCGGCCGGCGTGGCCGACGCGCGCGTGCGCTCGGAGAAGGGTGGCTACGACGTGCTCGGCGCGAACCGCGAGCTGGCGGGCGCCGAGGTCGAGCTGGTGCAGCTGGAACGTCGCGAACAGCGCCTGCGCACGGCGCTGCAGGCCGTGATGGCCGACTACGACATCGTGCTCATCGACTGCCCGCCGAGCCTGAGCATGCTGACGTTGAACGGCCTGTGCAGCGCGCACGGCGTGATCGTGCCGATGCAATGCGAATACTTCGCCCTGGAAGGCTTGTCCGATCTGGTCAACACCATCAAGCAAGTCCATGCGAACCTGAACCGTGACCTGCAGGTCATCGGCATCCTGCGCGTGATGTTCGATCCGCGCATCACGCTGCAAAGCCAAGTCAGCGAGCAGCTGAAGGCGCACTTCGGCGACAAGGTGTTCGACACCGTGATCCCGCGCAACGTGCGCCTGGCCGAAGCGCCCAGCTATGGCCAACCGGGCGTGGTCTTCGATGCGACGTCCAAGGGGGCGCAGGCTTTCCTCGCCTTCGCGCGCGAACTGACCCAGCGTGTTGCTGCGATGTGATCGAGACCTTCGACAGTAAGCGTACGCTCACATCGCCGACGAATTCAGGGCCGGCTCAAAGGCCACGCCCTTCGTCGATCCCCAGGTGCACGTTCATCGTCTGCACCGCCGAGCCGCTGGCACCCTTGCCGAGGTTGTCGAGCCGGGCGATCAGCAGCGCCTGCGTTTCGCTGGCGAAGACGAAGATGTCGACACGATTGGTGTCGTTCGCACCGCCGACGTCGAAGTAGCCGCCCGCCGCCTCCAGCACCGCCGGATCGGACAGCGGCATCACGCGCACGAAGCGCTCGCCTTCATAGCGCTGCTCGAAGGCGCGGCGGATGTCCTTGCCGCTGCACCCCGGCTGCAGCTGGCTGAAATGCAGCGGCACGGTCACCGCCAGCCCCTTGTAGAAATTGCCGACCACCGGCATGAACAGCGGCTTGGCCTGCAGCCCCGTGTGCTGCTGCATCTCGGGCACGTGCTTGTGCTTCAGCGCCAGGCCATAGGGCCGCGGCGCCTGCAGGCTGGCGTCGCCGCCGCGCTCGTACTGCTCGATCATCTTCTTGCCGCCGCCCGAATAGCCGGTGATCGACGTGGCCGAAATCGGCAGCAACGGCGGCACGATGCCGGCGTCCACCAGCGGACGCAGCAGCAGGATGAACGCACTGGCATGGCAGCCGGGATTGGAGATGCGCTTGGCCGCGCGGATGCGCTCGCGCTGTTCGGGCGCCAGTTCGGGCAGCCCGAAAACCCAGTCCGGCGCGACGCGGTGCGCGGTGCTGGCATCGATCAGGCAGGTGCGCGGGTTCGTCACCAGCGTGGCCGCTTCGCGCGCTGCGGCGTCGGGCAGGCACAGGAAGGCAACGTCGGCGGCGTTCAGCAGCCGTGCCCGCTCGGCCGGATCCTTGCGGCGTTCGGGGTCGATGCTCAGCACCTCGACGTCGCTGCGCTGCGCCAGGTATTCGTGAATGCGCAGCCCGGTCGTGCCCTCCTGGCCATCGACGTACACCACGTGTTTCATTGCCGTCTCCGCGTTGCTGCCCCGCAGCATACGTCAAGCGCGATGGCCATGCCCGACAATGGCCGCATGGCGACGAAAAAACCAAAGGGGCTCGGCCTCGGGCTGGAGGCGCTGCTCGGCCCGAAGGTCAACGACGCACCGGCGAGCGCCGCGCCGGCCGCGTTGCGGCTGGCGCAGTTGCGCACCGGCCGCTACCAGCCGCGCACGCGCATGGACGAGGGCTCGCTGTACGAGCTGGCCGAGAGCATCAAGAGCCAGGGCGTGATGCAGCCGGTGCTGGTGCGCCCGCTGGCCGGCAGCGGCAGCGACTACGAGATCATCGCCGGCGAACGCCGCGTGCGCGCGGCCAGGCTGGCCGGGCTGGACGAAGTGCCGGTGCTGGTCAAGGACGTGCCGGACGAATCGGCCGCGGTGATGGCGCTGATCGAGAACATCCAGCGCGAGGACCTGAACCCGCTGGAAGAAGCGCAGGGCCTGCAGCGGCTGGTCAGCGAATTCAAGCTGACGCACGAACAGGCGGCGGCGGCGGTGGGGCGCTCGCGCAGCGCCGCCACGAACCTGCTGCGGCTACTCAACCTGGCGCCGCCGGTGCAGCAGATGCTGATGGCCGGCGACCTGGACATGGGCCACGCGCGCGCGCTGCTGCCGCTGGACAACGCGCAGCAGATCCTGTCGGCCAACCAGATCGTCGCGCGCAAGCTGTCGGTGCGCGATGCCGAAAAGCTGGTGGCACGCGAACAGAGCGCCGGCCGTCAGTCGCCGCTGCTGCGCGTGAAGAAGGACAAGCCGCGTGACCTGGTGCGGCTGGAAGAGCAGCTCGCCGACAAGCTGGCCGCCGCGGTGGAGATCCGCGTGATGCGCAAGACGCAGCGCGGCGAGCAGGGCGAGATCGCCATCGCCTTCGATTCGCTGGACGAACTGAACGGCCTGCTCGACAAGCTCGGCCTGGCGGAGCGCTGAGCGCCGCGCGCTTCAGCCGTTGCGGATGCGGCTGATCAGCGCACGCGTGTAGTCGCCCGTGCTGGCACTGCCGCCCAGGTCGCCGGTGCGCACCTTGTCGGCGTTCAACGTTGCCTCGATCGCCGTGCGCAAGCGCAGCGCGAGGTCGTTGCGCTGCACGTGTTCGAGCATCATCGCCGCGGCCAGCAGCAGCGCGGTGGGGTTGGCCATGTCCGTGCCGGCGATGTCGGGCGCCGAGCCGTGGACGGCCTCAAAGATCGCCGCGTCCTTGCCGATGTTGGCGCCCGGCGCCATGCCCAGCCCGCCGATCAGGCCCGAGACCAGATCCGACAGGATGTCACCGAACAGGTTGGTCGTGACCAGCACGTCGAACTGCCAGGGGTTCAGCACCAGCTTCATCGCGCAGGCGTCGACGATGACCGTGTCCATCTGAATGCGGCCCTTGTACTTCTCTTCGTACATCTGCTCGCCGGTTTCCTTGAAGATGCCGGTCAGCGCCTTCATGATGTTGGCCTTGTGCACGATCGTCACCTTCTTGCGGCCGGTGGCGATGGCGTGTTCGAAGGCGTACTCGAGGATGTGGCGACAGCCGGCGCGCGTATTGATGCCGGTGGCCATGGCCACGGCATGCGGGTCGTCGTCGATCTGCACGTAGTGCTCGTGGCCGATGTACAGGCCTTCGAGGTTCTCGCGCACCACCACCAGGTCGATGTCGTCGAAGCGCCCGCCGGGCACCAGCGTGCGCGCCGGGCGCAGGTTGGCGAAGAGCTTGAACTCCTCGCGCAGGCGCACGTTCGACGAGCGGTAGCCGCCGCCGGACGGCGTTTCCAGCGGGCCCTTCAGCGCCAGCCGCGTGCGGCGGATGCTGTCGAGCGCCGCGGCGGGCAAGGGGTCGCCCGCGGCCTTGACGCCGGCCAACCCAGCCACCTGCGTGTCCCAGTCGAAGGGGGCCCCCAGCGCATCGAGCACGGCGAGACTGGCGTCGACGATCTCCGGGCCGATGCCGTCGCCGGGAATGAGGGTGGCGGGAATGCGCTGGGTCATGATGGAACGATGGGAAGCAGGAAGCGTGGTGCCAGCATAGGCCAGCCAACCGTGCCCAGCCTTACAGCGGGCCGACAAGCCAGGAAGGCCGGCGCTTCACACAACGGGTGACGTTGCAAGAAGTACACGGAAATCCTCGTCTTGAAGACGCCCTGTCAGCGCGCCGGGCTCGGTCTGCGTTCAAATCACCGACACGGTGATGCGCGCCGAGCTGATGCTGGAACGGGTCTTGCTCTGCTGTTCTGGAAACTGCACCGCTTTACGGCACTTACTCCCGCGCTTGCGACTCTGAGCTTTCGACGACGCTGAACGAAACAGACGGACTGCCAATCTCCCCAAGAACCGGAAAGCTCTGATGGCGCCCGGGCCCGTACAGCCGGGACTCCATCAGATCTTCCCAGATGGCGAGGGCTCACCGCCGCTCGACATCTTCCCGACACAGGAGGTTATCTTGGACGTCATCAGCAGCTTCACCGCCCGCTACGAGCGCAGTCGCGAAGAGGAACTCTCCCTCGAGGACTACCTCGCCGAGTGCAAGCGCAACCCGCTGGCCTATGCCACCGCCGCCGAGCGCATGCTCAAGGCGATCGGCGATCCGAAGACCATCGACACGCGCAACGACCCGCGGCTGTCGCGCCTGTTCGCCAACAAGGTCATCAAGGTCTATCCGGCCTTCGCCGAGTTCTACGGCATGGAGGATTCCATCGAACAGGTGGTGTCCTACTTCCGCCATGCCGCGCAGGGGCTGGAAGAGAAGAAGCAGATCCTCTACCTGCTGGGGCCCGTCGGCGGCGGCAAGAGCTCGATCGCCGAACGGCTGAAGCAGCTGATGCAGGACGTGCCGTTCTATGCGATCAAGGGTTCGCCGGTGAACGAGTCCCCGCTCGGGCTGTTCGACGCCACCGAGGACGGGCCGATCCTCGAATCCGAGTACGGCATCCCGCGCCGCTACCTGAACCGCATCCTCAGCCCCTGGGCGGTGAAGCGGCTCGACGAGTACGGCGGTGACATCCGCAAGTTCAAGGTGGTGAAGCGCTACCCCAGCATCCTCAAGCAGGTGGCGATCAGCAAGACCGAGCCGGGCGACGAGAACAACCAGGACATCAGCTCGCTGGTCGGCAAGGTCGACATCCGCAAGCTCGAGACCTATGCGCAGGACGACCCCGACGCCTACAGCTACTCCGGCGGCCTGTGCCTGGCCAACCAGGGGCTGCTCGAATTCGTCGAGATGTTCAAGGCGCCGATCAAGGTGCTGCACCCGCTGCTGACGGCCACGCAGGAAGCCAACTTCAAGGGCACCGAAGGCTTCGGCGCGATCCCCTTCGATGGCATCGTGCTCGCGCACAGCAACGAAAGCGAGTGGAAGAGCTTCCGCAACAACAAGAACAACGAGGCCTTCCTCGACCGCATCTACATCGTCAAGGTGCCGTACTGCCTGCGCGTATCCGAGGAGATCCACATCTACGAGAAGCTGCTGAAGAACAGCTCGCTCAGCCAGGCCATCTGCGCGCCCGGCACGCTGAAGATGATGAGCCAGTTCGCCATCCTGACGCGGCTGAAGGAGCCGGAGAACAGCAGCCTGTTCAGCAAGATGCTGGTCTACGACGGCGAGAACCTGAAGGACACCGACCCGCGCGCCAAGAGCTACCAGGAATACCGCGACTACGCCGGGGTCGACGAAGGCATGAGCGGCGTGTCGACGCGCTTCGCCTTCAAGATCATCAGCAAGGTGTTCAACTTCGACTCCACCGAGGTCGCCGCCAACCCGGTGCACCTGATGTACGTGCTGGAGCAGCAGATCCAGCGCGAGCAGTTCGCGCCCGAGCTCGAGCAGAAGTACACCGCCTTCATCAAGGAACACCTGGCGACGCGCTACGCCGAGTTCATCGGCAAGGAGATCCAGACCGCGTACCTGGAAAGCTACAGCGAGTACGGCCAGAACATCTTCGACCGCTACGTCACCTACGCCGACTACTGGATCCAGGACCACGAGTACCGCGACACCGACACCGGCGAGGTGTTCGACCGCGCCTCGCTGAACGCGGAGCTGGAGAAGATCGAGAAGCCGGCCGGCATCGCCAACCCGAAGGACTTCCGCAACGAGATCGTCAACTTCGTGCTGCGCGCGCGCGCCAACAACGCCGGCAACAACCCGCTGTGGACCAGCTACGAGAAGCTGCGCACGGTGATCGAGAAGAAGATGTTCTCCAACACCGAAGAGCTGCTGCCGGTGATCAGCTTCAACGCCAAGGCCAGCGCCGACGAGGCCAAGAAGCACGAGGACTTCGTCACCCGCATGGTCGCCAAGGGCTACACGCCCAAGCAGGTGCGGCTGCTGTGCGAGTGGTACCTGCGGGTGAGAAAGAGCAGCTGATGGCCCTGCAGAGCATCATCGACAGGCGGCTGGCCGGCAAGAACAAGTCGGTCGGCAACCGCGAGCGCTTCCTGCGCCGCTACAAGGAGCAGGTGCGCGATGCCGTCAAGCGCGCCATCGACGGGCGCAGCATCCGCGACGTCGAGCGCGGCGAGGACGTGCACATCCCGAAGAAGGACCTGAGCGAGCCGGTGTTCGGCCACGGCTCCGGCGGCATCCGCGAGGTCGTGCACCCGGGCAACAAGGACTTCATCCGCGGCGACCGCATCGAGCGGCCCAAGGGTGGCGGCGGACAAGGCAGCGGCAAAGGCCAGGCCAGCGATTCCGGCGAAGGCGAGGACGACTTCGTCTTCTCCTTGAGCAAGGAAGAGTTCATGCAGGTCTTCTTCGAGGACCTGGCGCTGCCCAACCTGGTGCGTACGCAGCTGGCCGAAACGCCCGAATGGAAGAGCCAGCGCGCCGGCTTCAGCAGCGACGGCACGCCGAACAACCTGCACGTGGTGCGCTCGCTGCGCGGCGCCATCGGCCGGCGCATCGCCATCGGTGCCGGCTCGCGCGCCGAACTGCGCGAGCTGGAAGAGGAACTCGCCGAGCTGCTTGGCGAGCCGAAGAACGAAGCGCGGCTGGCGCGCATCAAGGAACTGCAAGCCGCGATGGCCGCGCTGCGCGCCCGCATCGCGCGCATCCCCTACCTGGACCCGATCGACCTGCGCTACCGCAGCCGCATCCGCGTGCCGGTGCCCACCAGCAAGGCGGTGATGTTCTGCCTGATGGATATCTCCGGCTCGATGGACGAGGCGCGCAAGGACCTGAGCAAGCGCTTCTTCATCCTGCTGTACCTGTTCCTGACAAGGCACTACGAGAAGATCGACCTGGTCTTCATCCGCCATCACACGCAGGCGCAGGAGGTCAACGAGGACGACTTCTTCCACGCCCGCGAGACCGGCGGCACGGTGGTCAGCAGCGCGCTGGTGCTGATGGAAGAGATCATCCGCGCACGCTATGCGCCCAGCGAATGGAACATCTACGGCGCGCAGGCCAGCGACGGCGACAACTGGCACCACGACTCGGGCCGCTGCCGCGAACTGCTCAGCGACAAGCTGCTGCCGCTGTGCCGCTACTACGCCTACGTGCAGGTGGCCGAGGAAGAGCAGAATCTGTGGGACGAATACGCGCAGCTGCCGCCGCTGCACGCCCACTTTGCGATGCGCAAGGCCACCGCGGTCGAGCAGATCTATCCCGTGTTCCGCGACCTGTTCAAGAAAGAGGGAGCCAAGGCCGCATGAGCGCGTGCGGCCGCTCCGACGCGCTCATTCCGGAGCGCAATGCGCGGAGGAACTTCGAATGAGCGCCGTGCTGAAGAACCCGCTGAGCGCGCCGCTGCCGTTGCGCGAGAGGCCGGCCGTGCCGCTGCCCGGTCCCAGCGACTGGTCCTTCGAGCTGATCGAGCAGTACCACAAGGTCATTCGCGACACGGCCGAGCGCTTCGGCCTGGACACCTACCCGAACCAGCTGGAGATCATCACCGCCGAGCAGATGATGGACGCCTACGCCAGCGTGGGCATGCCGGTGAACTACCGCCACTGGAGCTACGGCAAGGAGTTCATCGCCACCGAGAAGAACTACAAGCGCGGCCACATGGGCCTGGCCTACGAGATCGTCATCAACTCCAACCCCTGCATCGCCTACCTGATGGAGGAGAACACGATGGCGATGCAGGCGCTGGTCATCGCCCATGCCGCCTACGGCCACAACAGCTTCTTCAAGGGCAACTACCTGTTCCGCATGTGGACCGACGCGGCGTCGATCATCGACTACCTGGTCTACGCCAAGAACTACGTCGCCGAATGCGAGGAACGACACGGCCTGGACGCGGTGGAGAGCTTCCTCGACAGCTGCCATGCGCTGCAGAACCACGGCGTCGACCGCTACCGCCGCCCCAGCCGCAAGTCCCTGGCGCAGGAGCTGGCGGCGCGCAAGGACCGCGAGGCCTACGCGCAGACGCAGGTCAACGACATGTGGCGCACGCTGCCCAGGCGCGCCGAGAAGGCCGAGGAAGCGGCGGGCACGCAGCGCTTCCCCGCCGAGCCGCAGGAGAACCTGCTGTACTTCATCGAGAAGAACGCGCCGCTGCTCGAGCCCTGGCAGCGCGAGATCGTGCGCATCGTGCGCAAGGTGGCGCAGTACTTCTATCCGCAGCGCCAGACGCAGGTGATGAACGAGGGCTGGGCCACGTTCTGGCACCACAAGCTGCTGAACCAGATGTACGACGACGGCTTCCTGACCGACGGCGTGATGATCGAGTGGCTGAAGTCGCACACCAACGTCGTCTACCAGCCGCCGGTGGGGCACAAGGCGTACAGCGGCATCAACCCCTATGCGCTGGGCTTCGCGATGTACACCGACATCAAGCGCATCTGCGAAGACCCCAGCGACGAGGACCGCCAGTGGTTCCCCGAGATCGCCGGCACGCCCTGGCTGCCGGCGCTGGACCAGGCGATGCGCAACTACAAGGACGAGAGTTTCGTCGGCCAGTTCCTGAGCCCGAAGCTGATGCGCGACATGCGCCTGTTCGCCATCGTCGACGACGAGGCCGAGGACGAGCTCGAAGTCTCGGCCATCCACGACGACAGCGGCTACCGGCGCGTGCGCGAATCGCTGGCGCGGCAGTACGACCTGGGCTCGCGCGAGCCGAACATCCAGGTGTGGAACGTCAACCTGCGCGGCGACCGGGCATTGACGCTGCGCCACTTCCAGCACAACGGCCGCCCGCTGCACGACTCGGCGCAGGAAGTGATGAAGCATGTCGCGCGGCTGTGGGGCTTCGGTGTGCACCTGGAAAGCGTCGACGCCGCCGGTGAGGTGAAGAAGCGCTGGTCGCTGACCGCGCCGTCGGCCTGACGCGGCGGCCACTGCGCCGCCGGTGCGCGCGCAGCGACGGCCGCAGCGCCCCCGCGAATCGAGGATGCGCGCGGCGCACAAGAGCCGATAGCATCGGCCATCGCCTCCAAAACTCGAATCGTCGCTCATGTTCAATCCCCAACTGCCGGCCCGACTGGGCATCGCCGTGGCCGCGTTGCTCACCGCGGGAGCCGCCTCGGCCAACCTCGTTACCAATGGCTCGTTCGAGGCGCCCGATATCGTCGCCACCAACTTCTACAAGCTGTACACCACGGGATCCACCGCCATCGGCGGCTGGACGGTGCTCGGCAAGACCGACGAGTCGGTGCAACTGACGCCCTACACCTTCATGGGCCTGCCGGCCGACCACGACCGGCAGTGGCTGGACCTGACCGGCATCGTCGACTACGACAAGGGCGTGCGCTCCGACGCATTCGCCACCACCGTCGGCGAGACCTATCGCATCAGCTTCGCGGTCGGCAACTACCTCCCGTTCGGAATCTCGACGCTGGGCCTGAGCATCAACTCGGGCGCGGAGCAGCTGTTCACCAACACGTCGCTCGCCACCACTTCCAAGAGCCCGATGAACTGGGCCACGTTCAGCGTCGACTGGGTGGCCGACGCCAGCAGCGCCAGTCTGAGCTTCATCGGTCGCGCGAACGGGGCACTCAGCAACCCCAATGTCATCGGGCTCGACAACGTCGTGGTCGAACACGTGCGTGCCTCGGCCGTGCCCGAGCCCGGCAGCTGGGCGCTGGCGGCTGTGGGTCTGGGGGCGCTGGTGCTTCGCACACGCCGGCAACGCCGCGCGTGAGCGCTGCGGGCCGGTCACAGCACTCATCCCACGCGCGCCGCGCGAAGGTCGAGCCCGCATGCGGCTTCGACGCCGGTACACGGCCATCACCTCATCGACCGGCGCGCGCCCGTGGTGTGATCGCCAACAGAAACGGCGCCCATCGGCGCCGTTGTCGCTGGGGTGAAGAAGATCTTCAGCCGCGGCGGCGTGCGAAGCCCAGCAGGCCAAGACTCAGTCCGATCAGTGCCAGTGAACTCGGCTCCGGCACCTGTGCGGCCTGCGTATTCGACCAGTGCACGTTGTACGCCGGATTGCCCGAGATCTGCATCGCAGGGTCGTTGAAGTTGTACGCCTGCACCATCGCTTCCTTGAACTGCGTCGAGGTTCCAATCGTCGTATCGGAGTACGCCAACACCCCGTTGACGAAATAGTCGAAGCTCGAACTGCCGAGGGCGATGCTGAACGAGTTCCACGCGTCGTAGAGGACGGTATTGCTCAAGTCGACCCAACCGCCGGCAACGTCGGCGTCGTAGACGCGCAGCCGCGCTGCGCCAGCGTAGTTCGTGAAGCCGGCGATGGCGTAGGCCGTGATCGACGATGCGCTATCGGCCATCGTGCCCCAAATGTCGCTGCGCACGTAGCCGGCCGTGCCGCTGCGCCAGGCACTGTCGATGTACAGATCAGCCGAAAGCACGGAGCCTGCCCCGCCTGAAATCTGCTGCTTCATGCCCTGCGTGTTGTAGAAGGACCCTTGTTGGCCCCCTGGCCGGTTAGCAGAGTCGGTGGAGCTGTTGATGCCGATGCCCAGCACGTTGTTGCGACCCTGGAAGGTGCCGACGTCGGCAAAGCTTGCGGGTGCGTAGCGATCGACGCTCCAGCCACTCGGTGCATTGTCGAAGTCCGGCATGACCGGCGCTGCCAACGCCTGTCCGCCAGTCGTCGCCGCGATCGCCATGCTTGCTGCACTCACCCAACGCGCGAGTCCCAAATCCATGAACACTCTCTCCTTGAAGTACTTGACCAAACCACTGTGCATGCGCCTTGAAGACGTTCGGGCCAACATGGCGCAACTTCTTGACACGCAGGATTCGGACCGTCGACGCAAGTCGTTGATTCATAACGAATCAGAAGTCGTGTTCAGGTTCGAGTGTAAAGCCCACCGACACTTGCCCGCTCGGCGCCTTGCCCCCAGGGCCGCGACCTATCGCGCCTTCAACAACTCGTTGACGAAGCGCACCGGCACCGCATAGCTGATGCCGGACGGGTGCTGCAGCGCGGTCTCCTTGCTGCCCTTGACCAGCACCATGTTGATGACCGCGATCACCTGGCCGGTATCGGCATCGAGCACCGGGCCGCCGCTGTTGCCGGGGTAGGCGGTGGCGTCGAGCTGGTAGATGTCGAAGCTGCCGCTGCGCAGCTGGCGCACCGCCTGCGCATTCAGCGCGCCCGCGCTCGGTGCCGGCAGCGCGATCGCCGTCACCGATGCGACGATGCCGCGGTGCGTGACCGGCGTGAAGCCCAAAGCGCCGCCGATCGGGAAGCCGATGATCGCCACCGAGCGGCCCTCGGGCACCAGCGCGTCGTCGCCCAGCGCCAGCGTCGGCAGCGGCGCGCCGTCGATGCGCAGCAGCGCCAGGTCGTGCGCGCGGTCCAGGC
>DAORHX010000078.1:0-12590 GCA_035438245.1 Rubrivivax sp. | reverse complement strand
GAGGTCGCGGTGTTCCACGCCTTCTCGCGCATCGTCAGCGAGGCGCGCAGCGCCTTCGTCGTGCTCGACACGGCACCCACCGGCCACACCCTGCTGCTGATGGACGCCACCGGCGCCTACCACCGCCAGATGACGCGCGAGCTCGAGGCCGCGACGGCAGCGCGCGTCGTCACGCCGCTGATGCGCCTGCAGGATGCCGACTTCACGCGCATCGTGCTCGTCACCTTGCCCGAGGTGACGCCGGTATCCGAGGCCGCGGGGCTGCAGGACGACCTGCGCCGCGCTCGCATCGAGCCCTTCGCGTGGGTGGTCAACCGCAGCCTGGCGGCATCCGGCACGCGGGACCCGGTGCTGGCTGCGCGCCTGTCCGGCGAAGCGGCGCAGCTGGCGCGGGTCACCAGCGGTCTGGCCAGACGGACCTACGTCGTGCCCTGGGTGCCGCAGCCCCCTGTCGGCATCGCGCCGCTTCGGGATCTCACCGAAACGGGGGAGTCGGCCGACGTGGCCGCCTGACCGAGCCCCGCGTCGGCGAGCTCGCTCAGGATGGCCGCCGGCGACGGACGCGAGCGAAGCGAGGTCTTGCGCTTCGTCACCGTGCCGATGTTGATGCAGCACACCGGCACCTCGCCCTCGGCCAGCCCCAGCATGGCGCCCAGCCGCGGCGAGGACATGGCTTGTCCGCTCGTCAGCCCGGCGCCATAGCCCATCGCATGGGCGCCCAGCAGCAGGTTCTGGATCGCCGCGCCCATCGAGACCATGCGCTCCAGCGCGGGCGTGTCGGGCTCGCGCGGCCCGAGACCGGCGATGGCCACGAGCAGCAGGGGCGCACGGTGCGCCTTCTCGCGCGCGGACTCGATCTGTTCGATCGTCGCCCCCGGATCCCGATCGACCAGTGCCAGCGCGAAAACCTCGGCCAACCGATGGCGCTGATCGGCCGGGATGAGGACGAAGCGCCAGGGCGTCAGCAGTCCGTGGTCCGGGGCCGCCGCGGCCATGCCGAGCAGCGCCTCCAGCTGCGTGGCGCTCGGCCCGGGCTCGACCAGACGCTTCGGCGACACGTTCTGGCGAGACCCGACGAGCGCCTGCGCAAACAGGAACTCCTCGGGCTCCTGCGTCTCGTGCACGCCCGTCGACGCGACGCCGGCTCGATAACCCGGCCATCTTTCCGTAGCCACCACTTCCATGCAGACACTCCTTGCAGGTCCTCAGTCTCGAAAGAAGGGGTGCCCGTGGGCACCCCTCGGAACTCGGCGCGAGGCGCCGGAGGAGACATGAGGGTTAGGCGAAGCGCCGTTCCTTGAAGCTGATGTTCTGCTTCCAGTCGTCGACGCTGCCCACGCGCTTGATGCTGCCCCAGGTGCCCTTGTAGTACGGCACCACGTTGCGGTCGACCCAGGACGTGACCACGTCGCCGTGCACGCCCTTGATGTAGCCGAACAGCATGAAGGTGTGGCCCGGTTTGGCCGACTTCATCGGATAGGCCATCGCATAGGTGCTGCCGAAATCGTTCCAGACCTCCACCACGTCGCCCGCGCTGACGCCGAGCTGGCGTGCGTCCTCGGGATTCATCTCCAGGTAGGCCATCGGGTAGCGGTCGCGCACGAAGCTGTTGTACTGGTCGTGGTAGGCCGTCTGCCAGACCTCGTTGGCGCGGCCCGCGTTGAGCCAGTACTTGTGCTTGGCCTTCTGATCGGCCACCGGCTTGGGCAGGCCGTTCCAAGGCGCCGGCTTGAACTCGGCCTTGCCGTCCTTGGTGTCGAACTTGTAGTCGGCATAGATCATCGGCGTGCCGATCAGCTTGCCGTCCTTGACCTCCTTGATCGGCAGCTGCACGCCGTTGTTGCCAGCCTTGCGCAGCAGTTCGTAGGTCGCCAGGTAGCCGGTGTCGCCGCCCTGGCTGTCGATCGGGCCGACGCCCGGCCGGCCAGCGCGGCGGAAGCCGTCGTTGAAGGCATCCTCCTCGCTCTTCCAGTCGAAGCCCTCGAAGCGCCTGGCCATGTCGGCCTTGCCGTCCTTCAGGTACATCGTCTTCAGCGTATTGGCGATGTCGGCCGCGATCAGGCAGTCGGGCTTGGCCGAGCCCGGCGGGTCCATGAACTTCTCCGACAGGCGCAGGCGGCGCTCGCCGTTCATCGACGTGAGGTTCATTTCGCCCGGATGCGTCGCCGGGAACATCAGGTGTGCCTCCTCGGCGATCACCGTCGGATAGAGGTTCATGGCCGCCACGAACAGCCCGCCCTTGTTCTTGCAGGCGTCGTAAATCACGTCGATCAGTTGCTCGGTGCTCGCACCACGCGCCCTGGCGATCGCCTCGTTGACGATCGCCGCCCGCTTGTGCAGCACCAGGCGGTGCTGCTCGGCGTTCAGCGTCGTCTGGAACGGGTTGGTCCCCCACAGCGTGTACATCAGCCCGCGGCCCTGGATAACCTCCTGGTCGATGTAGATCTTCTTGTCGCCCGGGTACGGCGGCCGCGTGTAGCCCTCCTGGTGGCCACCCATGCGGCAGACGCCGGTGCCGCGCCGGCCGACGTTGTGCGTGGCCAGGCAGAGGCTGACCAGCGAACTCTGGATGACGTAGTTGTCGTTGCCCCAGATGATGCCCTTCTCGTAGGGGTGGAAGGTGCGCGGCCGATGCCCGCTGGCCTTGGGCTTGTAGGCCCAGTCCGCGGCCTGCCTGAGCTTCGCCACCGGGATGCCGGTGGCCTTGGCGCCGTCCTCGAGCGACATGCGATTGGTCTTCATCGCCTCGTCGAAGCCCTTGGTGTACTTCGCGATGAAGTCCTTGTCGTGCCAGCCCTGGTCGATGACGTAGGTCAGCAGCGTGTTGAAGAGCGCGGTGTCGCTGCCCGGCTCGATGTCGAGGTGCAGCACGTTGTCCTTGCCGGCGATCTGCTCGCAGATGACGACCGTGGCCGAGCGGCGCGGATCGACGATGACGATCCTGGCCGCCGCGGCGCTCTCGCCCGGGAACCACTTCTTCTTCTTGTCGACGCTGCCGCCGTTGAGGTTCTGCACCCAGTGGTTCAGGAAGTAGTTGGTCTGCGTCTCGTACGGATTGCAGCCCGTCGCGACGATGCAGTCCGCGAGTTCGGCATCCTCGTAGCTGTTGTTCAGCTCACCCACGCCCATGTCGCGTGTGGCGTGGCATTCGGAGTTGTAGGCCGGCCGGTTGTGAATGCGCACCATCGGCGTCTGGATCGCGCTGAACATCAGCTTGCCGGTCCCCCAGGTGTTCTCGAAGCCGCCGCCTGCGCCACCGTGGTCGAAGCAGTCGAACAGCAGCCCGCTCGGGCCGTCGCTGTCGAGGATCTTCTTCGTGAGCCCGGCGTACAGCGCCATGGCCTGGTCCCAGCCGGTGTCCAGCCACTGGTCGCCGAGGAAGATGCGCGGATTCTTCAGGCGCTCGCGGCCGATGCCGTCGTGGGCATACATGTACGAGGCCATCTTGCCCCCGCGGGTCGACGACAGCCCGCTGTTCACGACGCACTCCTTGTCGGGCACGATCATGATGCTCCAGCGCTTGCCGGCCTTGTCGGTGATCGTGTTGGTCATCGCCCGCGTCATCGTCACGCCGTAGGCGGGCACCTGCCTGGTGAAGTCCACGCCCAGGGCGTTCTGGCTTGCCGCGCGGCCGCCTTCGCGGTTGGCGTCCCACTTGTAGACGTGGTAGCCACAACCGACGATGCAGAAGTGGCAGGTCATGTTCGTCTTCTGCGCATCCTTCGGCGGCAGGGCGATGCGGTCCTTGATGTTGCTGCTCATGGCGCGCCCCTTACAGGATGTTGGCCTGGCGGCCGTAGATCAGGCCGTCGACACCGACGGCGGTCACCGAGTCGGTCTTCGCGTCGTACTCCAGCGCGATGCGCGGCAAGTCCTCGGTGGCCTGGCCGCAGACCATCTGGCCGCCGTTCTCGGGGTCGAAGATCGAGTAGTGGCATGGGCACTTGAAGGTCTTGGTGCCGCCGTCGTAGTTCACCGGGCAGCCCATGTGCGTGCACATCGTGCTGTAGGCGACGATGTCCTTGTTCGGCCCGACGCCGCCAGGGACGGCCGCGCCCATGCGGATCGCCGCGCAGGGCGAGCTGTTGTCGGGGTAGGTGAAGCTCACCGCCTGGTTGACCGGCATCGCGCCGGCCTTGCCGACGGCACGCTTCGGGTAGTTCAGCGTGGTGCCGGTCGCGGCACCGGCAGGGCCGGCCGCCTGCGCGCTTGCGGGCAAGAGCGCGGCGCCGGCCGTGCCGACGGCCGCGGCGGCACCGCCGCTGGATTTCAGGAATATGCGGCGGCTGAGCTTGAGCTCTTCCATGTTGTCTCCTCTGGGTTTGTGGGCACGGAACCGCGATGGCTTTCGCAATGCCCGTGCCCAACCAGCACCCAAGGAAAATCAAGGACTTGCGTGGATCCTGGTCATGGATGGTCCGGATATCGAAACATCAGCGGAGGGCGTAAGTTACGAAACCGTAACTCGAAGGAGCGGGCGTGAATCGACAGTCGTTCCTGCGCGGCATCCTGGCGGCGGGGATCGCCCCATGGGCCGGATCGAGCCGCGCGCAGGCCGACCGTCTGCGCATCGGCCTGACGGCGGTGATCCTGGCCGACCAGGCGGCCTTCCTGACGCGCTGGGCGGAGTACCTGTCTGAGCGCCTGAAGACGCGCGTCTCCTTCGTCACGCGCGACGAGTACCAGCCCCTGCACGACCTGCTGTCGGGCGGGCAGATCGATGCGCTGTGGACCTGCGGCTATCCGTTCGTTCGCTTCCAGTCGCAGCTCCGCCTGCTGGCCGTGCCGCTGTACCAGGGGCGCCCGACGTATCAGTCCTACCTCATCCACCCGAAGGGCGATGGCAGCGTGCGAGGATGGACGGACCTGCACGGCAAGGTGTTCGCGTACTCGGACCCGCTGTCCAACTCGGGCTGGCTGGTGGCCCAGGGGCAGATGGCCGCGGCCGGCATCGGCGCGCGCGACCTGAAGCGCGCCTTCTTCGCCCATGGCCATCGGAATGTGGCCGAGGCCGTCGCCGCGCGGCTGGCGCAGGCCGGGTCGATCGACGGCTACGTCTGGGAGACGATGCGCCTGCAGGGCATGAGCGCGGCCTTGCAGACCGAGGTGCTCTGGAAGTCGCCACTGCACGGTTTTCCACCCGTCGTGGCGTCGCTCGGCGCGGGCCATTTGCGCATCGACGCGCTGCAGTCCACCCTGCTCGGCATGGCCGGCGACACGGCTGGCCGCGAACTGCTCAAGGCGCTCAACCTCGGCGGTTTCGTCGCCGGCAACCCGACACTGTTCGACTCGATCCGGCAACTGGCACGCAGCGTGCCGGGCTCGGGTGTCAACGCCTGATGCTGAACCGCCTGCCCTACCGCATCCAGATCCCGCTGGGGCTGTCGGTGGCGGTGGTTATCGCGGCGCTGCTGGTCACGGCCGTGGCCGCGAGGATCTCGGCTCGAACGGCGCGGCAGGACACGCTCGCCACCGTCGACCGCGCCATCGTGCTGCTGGCCGCCCAGTCGCGTCCGCTATTGACGGCCGACGACACCTGGCGCGTCTTCGCACTGCTGCGCAACACGGCGGCGCTGATCCCGGGCGCGGAGGCCGGCCGCGCACGCGCTGCCGTGCTGGACAGCGAAGGCCGCGTGTTCGCCGCGTCGGACCCCACGCGCCTGGAGACCGGCCGCGCGCTGCTCGGCGACAAGATCGCCGGGCTGCCGCTGCCCGGGCCCGCCGCGGTGAGCGGCCGGCTGCTGATGGATCGCCCCGACGAGGGAGTGTCCCTGCTCGAACCGATCCGCAGCGAGGACGGGCAGGTGCAAGGCTTCATCTTCGTGGACATCGATGCCGGCGTGTTCGCGCCGGACTGGGCGGCGCTGATGCAGCCCGCACTGGTCGGCGCGCTGCTCGCCGTCATCGTGCTCGTGCCGGCCGGTTGGTGGATCGGCCGGCGCATGACACGCCCCGTCGCCAGTGTGGCCCGCTTCATTGAGCGCATCGGCAACGAAGACCCTGCGGTGCTCCACGCCGAATTGCCACGCACAGCCGACCCCGAACTCGGACGCATCGCCGGTGCCGTCGACCGGCTGATCGGCGAGATGCAGGTGCGGCAACAGGCAGAGCAGCGCGCACTGTCGTCGGAGCGCATGGCCGCGGTGGGGCGGCTCACCGCTGCCGTGGCACACGAGATCAACAACCCGCTCGGCGGCTTGCTCAATGCCGCCCAGACGATGCGGCTGCACGGCGCCACGGAGTCGACGCGGCTGCAGACGCTCACGCTCATCGAACGCGGCCTGCAGCAGATCCGAAGCACCGTCGCGGCGCTCGTGCCGCAGGCGCGCATCGAGGACCGGCCGCTCGAACTCAACGACCTCGCCGACGTGGTCACACTGGTCTTGCCGGTCGCGACGCGCCGATCGATCGATCTGCGCTCGCATGCGGACGTGTCCGTGCCGCTGCGTGTGCCTTCGGCGATGTTGCGCCAGGTCATGCTCAACCTGCTCAGCAATGCGGTGAAGGCTGCCGGTGACCAGGGCTGGGTCAATGCATGCCTCGAAGCCGACGATGAGGTCGTACGTTTCGTAGTCAGCAACGGCGGCGAGCGTCTGGACGCGCAGGCGCTGGAGAGCCGCATCACCGCCGAAAGCGGCAACGATCCGCGTGGCTTTGGCCTGTGGGTATGCCGCGAACTGGCCATCCAGTTCGGTGGCGGCTTCGGCGTGGTCGACACGGACAACACCACCACCACGCTGCAATTCTGGATTCCGAATCGGGAACGCGATGAGACCGCTGCTGTTGATTGAGGACGATCCGATCATGGGCGAGTCGCTGCTGCAGCGGTTCCAGCTCGAAGGCTTCGAGGTGACCTGGTGTCGGCGTCTCGGCGAAGCGCAGACGCAACCCGAGGAGCCCTGGTCCGCGGTCATCTGCGACGTGCGCCTCCCCGACGGACTGGCGACGGAATGGTTCGCCGAGCTGCCGGCCGCCGCGCGCGCGTGGCCCTGGTTCTTCCTCACTGGCTACGGCAGCGTCAACGACGCGGTGGCAGCAGTTCGGGCCGGCGCCCGTGAATACCTGACCAAGCCGTTCGACATCGAGCGTCTGGTGGCACTCGTCAAGACCGCCGTGGAGGCCGACGACTGCGGCGACGACGATGTCGTGCTCGGCGTGTCGCCGGCGATGCGCCGCATCGAGGCCATGGTCCGCAAGGTGGCGCGGCAGCGTGTCTCGGTGCTGCTGACCGGCGAGTCCGGCGTGGGCAAGGAGGTCGCAGCCCAGTTGATCCACGGCCTCGACCCGCGCAGCTCGCAGGGCGAGTTCATCGCGGTCAACTGCGCGGCCGTGCCCGAGACCATGCTCGAAGCCGAGTTCTTCGGCTACGAGAAAGGCTCGTTCTCGGGCGCGCAGCGGACCCATCGCGGGTACATGGAGCGCGCCAACGGCGGCACGCTGTTCCTGGACGAGGTCGGCGAGTTGCCGGCGCCGATGCAGGCCAAGCTGCTGCGCGCCCTGCAGGAGCGCTGCTTCTTCCGGCTGGGTGCCGAGAAGACGACGCACAGCGACTTCAGAGTCATCGCGGCCACCAACCGCGACCTGTATGCCGACATGTCGGCGGGTGCATTCCGGGAAGACCTGTTCTATCGGCTGGCAGTGATCCGCATCACCCTGCCACCCCTGCGTGAGCGTCCCGAGGATGTCCGCTGGCTCACACAGCGCATGCTTGCTCAGATGACGCTGGATCAAGGTCGGCCGCTGGCCGTGTCTGATGCGTTCATGCGCGACTTGCTTGGTCGCCCTTGGCGCGGCAATGCGCGCGAACTGCGCTCCTACCTCGAAGAAGCCGTGGTGATGAGCGAAGCCGGCGTGCTGGATGCGGCGCCGTCGCGGACCGATGTGGAGGCCGACGGCACTACCGCAGACGATCGGCCGTTCGTGCCACTTCAGGCCATGGTCGAAGACGCAGAGCGCATGCACATACGTCGGGCACTGGACCGGACGGGACGGAGCATTTCGACGACGGCCGACTTGTTGGGCATCAGCCGCAAGACGCTGTGGGAGAAGATGAAGCGGCTGGGTATCTCGGCTTAGAGCAGTCTGTGCTAGGCATGGGATTCAGCCGCTTTCAGAAGAACCAGCGAACCCGCAGCTCTGCCCGCGACCGAACAGCCCGCTCTCCGAACTCGCTACCGGCACCACCGTGATTGAACGCGAGCCGGGCACGCAGTTCCACGTTCTTGATTCCCGTGTAGAGCATTTCGGGGATGGCCGACCAGCTGCGGTCGTCCGTGTTGGTGATCACCGTCATCGATGGCGTGAAATCCAGGATGTCGAACGGTTCCTTCTGGCTGATGCGCAGGTAGGCGTAGCGCTGCGCTGCGTTCGGGCGGCCATAGCCTTGCGTCGCGGCGCGCGCAGCCAGTTGCCCGAGCGCCGCGTTGCCTGCCGAGCCTCGCACGAGCTCGTAGAAGCCCGCCAGTTCGTCGGAGGTGTAGCCGCCGCCATTGCGGTACAGCTCCACGATGAAGGTGGTGTCGCGCTCGGTCAGATAGCGCAGGCCGACCAGGGCGCTGGTGTAGTCCTGGCGCTGCACCTGCAGGGTGTTGGCGGCCGTCAGCGTGGCGCGCGGCGCGTCGGCCACGCGTGCCCACTCACCGTGGATCTCCAGGTTGCTGCCCAGGTTGCGCGAGAAGTCGATGCCGAAGCGCGCCCCACGTGCGCCCGGCGCGGCCCAGATCAGGTCGACGTCGGTGTCGAAGGCCAGGGCGTAGAGCTTCAGCGCGGCGTTGGCGTGGCGCGCATCGCTCGCGCCACCGAAGTCCGTGTTCAGGCTCGACGAGGTGGGAACCACCGCCGCGGTCATCGACAGCGTCTGCAGCGGTCCGTTGAAGCTGCGCACCCAGGACCCCGTGGCCATCACGAAACCCTCGCGCGCGAGCTCCGGATCGGTCGGGTCCTTGGGCCGCTCCAGGAACGCCACCGGGCTCCACGCGTAGCCCTTGCCCCAGCGCAGCGCCCGCCTGCCGAGTTCGGCATTGACCCGCTCGTCGACCTGCCAGCCGCCATAAGCCTCGTACATGCGACTGTCATCGTCGGAGCCACGCGGCTCGTCGATCCAGCTCGCATGGCCGGTGAAGTTGAAGCTCAACGAGCGATGGCGCAGCACCCCCGACAGCTCGGCCGATCCACCCAGCCGGTTCGCGGTGCGCCGCGTCTCGCCCGGGTATTGCAGCAGGTAGCCGGCGGAGTCCTGACGCAGCCATTGACGCTCGGGCCGCGCCTCGACGAAGCCGGTCCACTCGAAGGCCTTCTTCTCGTAGGCCGAAGGGTCGAAGGTCTCGTCTGCCTGGGCACTCGACACGCCGGCCAGCAGAATCAATGCCAGCGCCGTGACTCGGCTCATCGCAATTCCTTGAGCCGCGGCAGGTACTCCAGCGTGAAGGCCTCGTCGGGCACCTTGCGCGCCTTGATCGAGCCGTACAGCATCAGCGACTTGTAGCCCTTGTGCAGCGGGCTCTCGGTCTCCAGCGTGGCCGGGCGCTTGAGGCCGCCGCCGAAGTCCTTGATGTCCTTGTAGGTCAGCGTCTTGATCAGCAGGCCACTGGCGGCATAGCACTCGATCGAGACCGGCAGCGTGGTCTTCTTGTCGACCTTCATCGTCAGACGGTCGTAGGCCACGTCGCCGGTGCGGGCCTTGAGCGCCAGCGTGTAGACGGCCGCATCCTCGTCGACCTTCTCCACCGCGTACTCGACCGAGAACTCCAGCGCCAGGATGTCGGCGTTGTTGAAGATGCCGCCGGTCACCGACTGCAGGCTGGTGATGCGCACCGGCTTGCCCACGTTGGGGATGTACAGCCACATGTTGTCGCCCAGGCGCAGCGTGGCGCGGTCGCGTTCGCTGGCCGGATCGAGAAACAGTGCAGCGATCTTGTCGCTGCCCTTCTTCACCGAATACAGAACGAACTCCTTGCGAGAACCGTCGGGTTCGATGTTGACGAGCTTGCGCACCATCTCGTAGGTCTCGGGCTCCATCTTGCGGTCCAGCTGCTTGAGCAGCGCCGTGCCGTCGATGGCGAACGCGGGCGCCGCCAGCAGCAGCCACGACAAGAACATCAGCTTCTTCTTCATGTTGTTCTCCAGGCCGCACTCAGACATGGCGCAGTGCGTTGATCGGGTCCAGCCGCGAAGCCTTCCACGCCGGCTGCAGGCTCGCCAGGATCGCCACGCCGACGACCAGCAAGGCGACCGTGACGACCTGGGCGACGGCGATGGTCGGCGCCATCACCAGGTCGGATTGCTGTCCAAACGCGAAATGCGGTTGCCACAGGTTGATCGCGTAGATCGCCGCCAGGCTGACCACCGTGCCCAGCGCGGTGCCGATGGCGCCGAGCAGCAGCCCCTCGGCGAGGAACAGCGAGAGGATGCGCGAGGGCCGCGTGCCGATGGCCGCGATGGTGCCGATCTCGCGGATGCGCTCGTACACCGCCATCACCATCACGTTCATCACGCTGACCAGCACGATGGACACCAGCACCACCTTGATGAACACCGTCATCAGGTCGATCATGCGGGCCAGGCTGGCGAAGGGCGACAGGTCGGCCCAGGTGTGCACGTCGAGCTGCGGCTGGCCGCTGCCGGCGCCCGCTGCGCCCCCTGCTGCCGCACTCGCGGCGCCGGGCTGCAAGTCCATGGGCTTGCCCGCCGTGACGCCCAGTGCCTCCTTCAGCGACGCGGTCACTCGGTCCAACTGCGCCGGGTCCTTCAGGCGGATCGCGATCTCGCTGACCTCGGCGTCCTTCATCCGCAGCAGCTCGCGTGCGTCGTCGATGTGGATGTAGCCGTCGCGCCCGCCCGGGCCCGAGATGCCCTCGGTGACGCTGCGGATGACGAAGGTCTTGCCGTTGACCGAGCCGTCGCGGTTGGTCGCCACCACCACCGCCGTGTCACCCACCTTCACCTTCATGCCGCGCGCCAGCAGCACCGGGATCACGATCTGGCCCTTCTCCACCAGTGCGCCAGCCTTGTCGCCCTCGACCATGCGCCCCTTCAGCAGCGGGACCGTGGCCGCCTCGCGCGCCGGATCGACCCCGTTGATGCGGATGCTCGTGGTCTCCGTGAAGTTGCTGAACATGCCGCCGAACTTGACGCGCGGCGACCAGGTCTCGATGGCCTTGCCCTGCGCCAGCGCCGCCTCGACCTTGGCCACGGCCATCGGCTTCATGTTCAGGTTCAGGGGCAGCGTGTCGATCGAGGCGACGTAGCCCTTGCGGTGCACCTCCAGGTGGCCGAGCACCGAGTCGGTGATCTGGCCGACCATCATCGCCTTGAACGAGCCGGTGACGGAGATGAACAGCAGCACCGCCACCATGCCAATGATGATCAACAAGAGTGTCAGCAGCGTGCGGCGGCGGTAGCGCGAGAGGTTGCGCCCGGCAATCTTCAGCACGTCAAGCATGTGCGGCCTCCGCGGTGTGGCCGCTGGACAGCACGCGACCATCCTCCAAGGTGTAGGTCGTCTCGGCCTCGGCCATGATCTTGGGGTCGTGGGTAGAGAAGATGAAGGTGGTGCCGAACTCGTCGCGCATCTGCTTCATCAGCTCGATGATCCGGTAGGCGGTGTCGTGGTCGAGGTTGGCGGTGGGCTCGTCGGCCAGCACCATCTTGGCGTTGCTGACCAGGGCGCGCGCCACAGCCACGCGCTGCTTCTGGCCGCCCGACATCTGGTCGGGCCGCTTGTCGGCCTGGGACTCCATGCCCACGGCCTTGAGCAGGCGCATCACCTGCGCACGCCGCTTCGCCGCCGGCCATTCACCGGAGGTTCCTTGCACCATGATCAGCGGGTACTCGATGTTCTCGTAGGCGGTGAGCACCGGCACCAGGTTGAAGTCCTGGAAGATGAAGCCGATGTTCCTGCCGCGGAAGTCGGCCGCAGCGCTGCGATCCAGCGTGGCGATGTCGGTGCCGAGCACGCTGAGCTTGCCGCCGGTCGGGTGGTCCAGGCAGCCGATCATGTTGAGCAGCGTGCTCTTGCCGCTGCCCGAGGGGCCGACGAAGGCGACGAAGGATGCCGGCTCGATGACGAAGTCGGCGCCCTTGATGGCGGGGACTTCGACATCGCCGGCACGGTAGGTCTTGGTCAGACCCTTGGCGACGATCAGGCTCATCCAATGTCCTCCGAGGAAGTCATGTCAAACGGTTGCGCGTGCGGCGGTGGAAGAACTGCGCGCCACTGGCGAAGACGAGAGTGAAGGTGGCCAGCGCCGCCATGTCCACCGCCACGCCGAAGTACGGCGCGTGGCCGAAGCCCACGCGGATCAGATCGGCGCAGTACGACAGCGGCGACAGCGGCGAGAGCCATTGCCCCCACGCGGGCATGCTGGCATGCGGCACGAAGACGCCGCTGACGAAGATCAGCGGCAGCCGCACCAGGTTGGACAGCATCATCACCTGCGAGGGCGTATCGGTCGCCGGCGCCGCCATCAGCACGCCCAGCGACGAGAAGGCCAGCGCGCCCAGCAGCCAGCCGGCGGCCAGCGGCAGCGGCGCGACGACCTGCGCATCGCTCAGCGCCAGCGAAGCGAGCAGCGGCAGCAGCGCCAGCAGCG
>DAORHX010000077.1:0-12721 GCA_035438245.1 Rubrivivax sp. | reverse complement strand
CGCCGCCGCGCCCCGCAGCGGCGAGAAGTGCCCGGCGCCGAGGATCGTCTCGTCGGTCATCAGCGTCGCCTGTTCGAGCACGTTGCGCAGCTCGCGGATGTTGCCCGGCCAGTCGTGGCGCGCCAGCAGCTCCAGCGCATCCGGGCGCAGGCTCTTGTGCGGCAGCCCGCTGCGCCGCGAGATGTCCTCGGCCAGCGTCTCGACCAGCGCCTCCAGGTCGTCGAGCCGCTCGCGCAGCGGCGGCAGGCGGATCGGCAGCACGTTGAGCCGGTAGTACAGGTCGGCGCGGAAGCTGCCGGCCTCGACCATGCGGCCCAGGTCGCGGCTGGTGGCGGCGATGACGCGCACGTCGACGCGCTGCACCTGGTTGCTGCCCAGCGGCTCGACTTCCTGCTCCTGCAGCACGCGCAGCAGCTTGCTCTGCAGCGCCAGCGGCATGTCGCCGATCTCGTCGAGCAGCAGCGTGCCGCCGTGCGCCGTCTTGAACTTGCCGTCGCGGCCCTTGCGCTCGGCGCCGGTGTAGGCGCCCGGCGCGACGCCGAAGAACTCGGCCTCCAGCAGCGTCTCCGGCACGGCCGCGATGTTGACGGCGACGAAGGGCTTGCCGGCGCGCGCACTGGCGGCGTGGATGCCGTGCGCCAGCAGTTCCTTGCCGGTGCCGGTCTCGCCCAGCAGCAGCACCGTCGAGTCGGTCTGCGCGACGCGCCGCGCCTGGCGCTTGACCTCCACCGCCGCCACGCTGCTGCCGATGAAGCTGGCGATGCTGTGCTTGGGCCGGCGCTGCGCGGCCAGCTGCTGGCGCGCGCTGTCGAGTTCGCGTTGCAGCCGCGCGAACTTGGTCATCAGCGGCTGCATCGTGCTTTCCGGCTGATCGAGCAGCACCATGCCGAACGCGCCGATCACCTGGCCGCTTTCGTCGCGCAACGGCAGCCGGCTGACGAGGAAGCTGCCGGCCTGGTTGCTCAGCAGGTCGACGAGGATCGGCTTGCCGGTTTCGATGACCTCGTTCATCAGCGTGTTCGGCACCACCTCCTCGACGCGCTTGCCGACGAAGGCCTCGGCGCTGTCGAAGCCCAGCGCCGGCAGGAACTGCTTGTAGCTGTCGCTGATCCAGACGATGCGGTGCTGCCGGTCGACCAGCATCGAGCCCATGGCGGTGCCGGTGAAGGCGTCGAACATGCTGCGCGCCGCCAGTTCGAGCATGCGGTCGTCGGGCAGCGTGTTCATCGTGATGGCCTGGGGTGCAAAGCGCGGCACTGTAGGCCGGCGGCGGGCTGCTGTCCAGAATCCGTACAGCCACGGTGGCTCGCGGCGCTCCGATAATTTTGACGTTGCAACGGCCCGGAGACACCATGCCCGTGCTCGATGACCTGCGCCAGGCGGCCGCGCGGCAGCGCTCCAACCACCAGTTGCGCAGCCTGGTGTTCGGCTGCAAGCGGCTGCTGTCCGAGCGTGGCGAGGCGAACAGCATGGCCATCGCGCGGCAGCTGGTCGAGCGCGTCGACACGCTGTCCGACGAGCAGCTCGGCGACTTCTTCGACTACCTGTGCCTGGAGCTCAGCCCCGACCCGAAGCGGGTGCTGCGGGCGGCGCAGGACTATGCCGAGGAGCCGAACGCGCAGCGCCTGCTGGTGCTGACGCAAGCCGCGGAGCCGCCGCGGCAGGAATTGCTGCGGCGGCTGAACCGCACGCCCGGCGGCACGGCCACGCTGGTGCGCATGCGCCGCAAGCTGCTGCAGCGGCTGCCGAAGAAGGCCGAGCTGATGGCGCTGGAAGCCGACCTGCTGCACCTGTTCAGCTCGTGGTTCAACCCCGGCTTCCTGCAGATGCGGCGGGTCGACTGGAACTCGCCGGCCAAGCTGCTGGAAAAGATCATCCACCACGAGGCGGTGCACGCCATCGACGGCTGGGAAGACCTGCGCCGGCGGCTGCAGCCGGACCGGCGCTGCTTCGCCTTCTTCCACCCGCAGCTGCCCGACGAGCCGCTGATCTTCGTCGAGGTGGCGCTGCTGCCGCAGATGCCGTCGCAGATCGCGCCGCTGATCGACAAGGCCTCGGCGCCGCTGCCGCCGGAGCGCTTCCGCGTTGCCGCGTTCTACGGCATCAGCAACTGCGAGCCGGGGCTGCGCAACGTGTCGCTCGGCAACTTCCTGATCAAGAGCGTGGCCGAGCAGCTGCAGCGCGAGCTGCCGCGCCTGCGCACCTTCTGCACGCTGTCGCCGGTGCCCGGCTTCGCCGCCTGGCTGCTGGCCGAGCCGGACTTCGGCGCGCTGCCGAACCTGCGCCGCCATGCCGCCACCGACGTCGAGGAAGCGCGCGAGCATCTGCGGCGCTTCTGCGGCGGCGAGCTGGCCGCGCTGCAGCGTGCGGCCACGCACGAGCGGCTGGACAGCGAATCGAGCGCCGCGCTGCTGACGCTGTGCTCGGCCTATCTGCTGCACCTGTCGCCAACGCCGCAAGGCGACCCGGTGGCGCGTTTCCATCTGGACAACGGCGCGCGGCTCGAGCAGCTCAACGCGCATGGCAACATGTCGGCGAAGGGACTGAAGCAGTCCTTCGGCATCATGGTCAACTACCTGTACGACCTGGAAAAGATCGAAGCCAGCCACGAGAAGTTCAAGCGCGGCGAGGTGGCGCGTTCGCGCGCCGTGCATACCGTGATGTAGCCTCCCGCAGAACCACAACGGAGACACCATTGATGACGTCGTTCACCCGAGACCGCCGGCGCGCGCTGCTGGCCGCCACCGTGGCGCTGGCCAGCCCGCTGGCGCTGGCACAGGGCAGCAGCTGGCCGACCAAGCCGGTGACCATCGTCGTGCCCTTCCCGGCCGGCGGCGGCACCGATGCGTTCGCGCGGCCGCTGGCATCGCTGCTGACGAAGAACCTGGGCAAGCAGTTCATCATCGACAACAAGGGCGGCGCCGGCGGCACGGTCGGCGCGAGCCTGGCGGCACGCGCCGCACCGGACGGCTACACGCTGTTCATGGGCGCGGTGCACCACGCGATCGCGCCGTCGATGTATCCGAAGCTCGACTACCACATCGAGACCGACTTCGTGCCGATCGGGCTGGTCTCCAGCGTGCCGCAGGTCGTCGTCGTGCACCCGCAGCGCGTGCCGGTGGCCGACTTCAAGGGCCTGATGGAGTACCTGCGCAAGAACCCGGGCAAGCTCAACTACGCGTCGGCCGGCAACGGCACCAGCCACCATCTGGCGGGCGAGCTGTTCAAGCTGCAGACCAACACCTTCATCACGCACATCCCGTACCGCGGCGCCGGGCCGGCGCTGCAGGACCTGATCGCCGGCCAGGTGGACATCATGTTCGACGGCCTCGGCTCGTCGGCCGCGCACATCAAGGCCGGACGCATCAAGGGGCTGGCGGTGGCGTCGGACAAGCGTGCGCCCGGCTTCCCCGAGCTGCCGGCGGCAAGCGAACTCGGGCTGCCGAACTACCAGGTCGCCACCTGGTACGGGCTGTGGGCGCCGAAGGGCACGTCGCGCGACGTGGTCGAGCGCATCCAGGCGGAACTGCGCAAGGCGCTGAACTCCGAGGAACTGGTCGCCGTGTGGCGCGGCATCGGCTCGGCCACGCCCGACCTGTACGGCGACGGCTTCGGCCGCTTCGTCGGCAGCGAAGTCAAGCGCTGGGCCGAGGTCGTCAAGGCCTCCGGCGCAAGGCTCGAGTGATGGGCGGCACGGTGCGCCTGTCGGCGGCCGACGCGGCCGGGGTCGCGCGCCTCGTCATCAGCCATCCGGGCAAGCTGAACGCGCTGAGCGTGGCCATGTGGCAGCAGCTGCGCGCTGTCTTCGACGGCCTCAACGCCGCCGCCCAGCCGCCGCGCGTCGTGCTGCTGCATGGCGAGGGCGGGCACTTCGTCGCCGGCGGCGACATTGCCGAGTTCCCCAGCTTCCGCTTCGACGAGCAGCGTCTGCGCCAGTTCCACGAAGAAGCCGTGGCGCCGGCGCTGCGCGCGATGCTCGACTGCGACATCCCGCTGGTGGCGCAGATCGATGGCGCCTGCGTCGGCGGCGGGCTGGAGATCGCCGCCTGCTGCGACCTGCGCATCTGCGGCCGCAGCAGCCGCTTCGGCATCCCGATCGCGCGGCTCGGCTTTCCGCTGGCGCCGTCCGAAGCGGTGATCGTCGAGCGCGTGCTCGGGCCGACGCTGCTGCGCGAGCTGCTGATCGAAGCCCGGCTGCTCGGCGCCGACGAGGCGCTGGCGCGCGGCATCGTCAGCCGCGTGGTTGCCGACGCTGCGGTGGCGGCCGAGGCCGAGGGCACCGCCGCGCGCATCGCCACGCTGTCGCCGCAGGCGCAGCGGCTGAACAAGCGCACGCTGCGCCAGCTGGCCCAAGGCGGACCCAGCCCGGTGCAGCGGCACGAACACTTCGCCTATGCCGATTCGGCCGAGCACCGCGAGGGCCTGGCCGCGTTCGTCGAGAAGCGCGCCGCACGTTTCCAGGATCTCCCACCCCCATGAAGAACAACAACCTGTTCGCCGTGCTGCGCGCGGCCTTTCCCGCCGAGCTGGACCGCACGGCGATCGAAACCGCCGACGGCGCCAGGCCGCTGTACTACACCTGGCGCGACCTGGAGCGCGGCACCGCGATGCTGGCCAACCTGCTGGTCTCGCTGGACCTGCCCGCCGGCACGCGCGTGGCGGTGCAGGCCGAAAAGAGCGTCGAGGTGCTGATGCTGTACCTGGCGGTGCTGCGTGCCGGCTACGTCTACCTGCCGCTGAACACCGCCTACCAGGCGGGCGAGATCGAGTACTTCATCGGCAACGCCGAGCCCGGCGTGGTCGTGTGCTCGGGCCGCAACTTCGGCTGGGTCAGCAAGCTCGCCTTCAAGGCCGGCACGAAGAACGTGTTCACCCTCGACGACGACGGCAGCGGCAGCCTGCTCGAGCGCGCGGCGCTGATGAGCGACCAGCACACGGTGGCGCAGCGCCGCGGCGACGACCTGGCGGCGATCCTCTACACCAGCGGCACCACCGGGCGCAGCAAGGGCGCGATGCTGACGCACGACAACCTGGCGAGCAACGCGCGCGTGCTGCACGCGTACTGGGGCTGGCGCAGCGACGACGTGCTGATCCACGCGCTGCCGATCTTCCACGTGCACGGGCTGTTCGTCGCCTCGCACGGCGCGCTGCTGGCCGGCGCGAAGATGCTCTGGTTCGCCAGGTTCGACGCGCCCAAGGTGGTCGAGCGGCTGCGCGACGCCACCGTGTTCATGGGCGTGCCGACGCTGTACGTGCGCATGCTGGCGCAGAGCACGCTGGACGCCGCAGCCTGTGCGCGCATGCGGCTGTTCATCGCCGGCTCGGCGCCGTTGCTGCTGGAGACCTTCGACACGTGGGCCGAACGCACCGGCCACACGATCCTCGAGCGCTACGGCATGAGCGAGACGATCATGCTGACGTCGAACCCCTACGACCGGCGCCAGGGCGAACGGCGCGGCGGCACGGTGGGCTTCCCGTTGCCCGGCGTCGGCCTGCGCATCCGCGACGACAAGGGCCAGCCGCTGCGCAGCAGCGAGGTCGGGAACATCGAGGTCAAGGGCCCGAACGTCTTCAAGGGCTACTGGCGCATGCCGGAGAAGACCGCCGACGAATTCACCACCGACCTGTGGTTCAAGACCGGCGACGTCGGCAAGGTCGACGCCGACGGCTACGTCACCATCGTCGGCCGCAGCAAGGACCTGATCATCAGCGGCGGCTACAACGTCTACCCGGCCGAGATCGAGGGCTACGTCAACGACATGGCCGGCGTCGCCGAATCGGCGGTGATCGGCGTGCCGCACGCCGACTTCGGCGAAGCGGTGGTCGCGGTGGTGGTGCCCAAGCCGGGCGCGACGCTGGACGGCAGCGCGATCGGCGCCGAGCTGAAGGCGCAGATCGCCGGCTTCAAGGTGCCGAAGGCGGTCTTCGTCGTCGACGAACTGCCGCGCAACGCGATGGGCAAGGTGCAGAAGAACCTGCTGCGCGAGCAGCACAAGGCGCTGTTCGCCGGATGAGCGACACGGCCGCAATCGCCACCGACCGCTGCCCGCGCTGCGGCGGCGCCTTCCACTGCGGCGTGAGCGGGCGCGAGCCCTGCGCCTGCAGCAGCGTCACGCTGGACGCCACGCTGCAGGCCGCGTTGCGCGGACGCTACCGCGGCTGCCTGTGCCTGCGCTGCCTGCAGGCGCTGGCGCGAGGGGCCGCCCTCGACGCAGCGCCGGCGGTCGATGGCCGCTAGCGCCAGCGCCCCTGGACGCGGTCCCTATCCGGCCCTTCGCGGCCCATGTCGTACTCGGCGACAACCGTGACAACGCGTCGGATTCGAGGTTCTGGGGTTTCATCCCCGAGCGCGACATCGTCGGCCGCGTGCGCTGGGTGTGGATGAACTTCTCGGCCTTCGGGCGCGTCGGCACCGAGGTGCGCTGCAAGCCCAAGGAGCGGCCGCGGAGTCAGCGGCCCAGGACGCCTGAGCCACGGCCGCGCACTCAGCGCCAGTGGACGTGGAAGTCTTTGCAGTCTCGGCCCTGGAAGCAAAAGACCCGGAACTCGTGGACATCCGAGCCCATGAGGAGCCAGCGGTAGAAGGAGTTTCTGGCCCGGCTCGGCGGGCCGAGAACCCGCTCGACGGCGTCGGCCGGGCTGCCGATCAGCGTGAAGGGGATCCCGAGCTCGACGCCGGATTGGCGCAGCGCAGCCGCGGCGGCGGCGTCCTCGATCTTCAGCATGGCAATGCGGCGTGTCTCGCGAATGAAGGTGATCGAGAAGCCACCGCCGAACCAGTACGCCACCGAGAGTTCGGAGTCGGCAATGGCATCGGTCTTGTCGGGCGAGCCAAAGCGCTCGACGGCGCGCTCGATGGTGTCGCCGCGGCGCATGCCGGCAACGCTCGACAGTGCCGTCCACCAGGAGGGCGGAAGATCGGGCGTCGCTGGCGCCGCGGCAGGCCGGTCGGTCGGCACCGAGGTCCTGGCCCAAGCGCGCCGGTTGTCCTGAAGCCATTCGGTGCTCTTGCTGCGCTCCACGTAGGAGAACTCGGCGTCGAGCGCGATCGCCATCGGCGTCGGCGGCCTGGTACCTGCAGCAGGAATGCGCGCGGAAATCGTCGTGCCGACGACAGCGTCTGCGCCAGCGCGCCGTGCGGGCAGCACGAAGGACCAGCCGAAGCGTTCATCGCTGGCCGCGTCTTGCGACATCCGCTTGTGCGGATCGGCCTGCGGCAACGGCTGCCCCAGGCATGAGGCGATGTCGCGTGCCATGCCGGCGAGTTCGGCACGGAGGTAGGCATGGCCTTCCTTGTCGACGACGGGAATGTTCTCGATCGGCACCGCGAGCGCACACGACAGCGAGGTGCCCGCGATCGAGTCGAACACATCGCAGCGCTGGAAAGGGGCCACCTGGCCCAGCACTTCGCGAACGCCATGCAGGGCAGCGTTCGCCTTGGCGCGGGTCTTGAGCCGCGCGAACGATGGCCCCGCGTCCAGCATCGAGCCGAGGTTGGCGCATTCCACCGGGCTCATCACCGCCTGGCTCGGCGCACAAAGCAGCGCCGACGCCGCAAGCGCGGCAAGCAGTCGAGGCAGCGAGGCGGCCACCGCGCCTCAGCCACAGACGCCGACGTAGCCGCACGCGGTACAGAAGTCGCAACCGTCCTTGTGGATCAGCGTGCTGTTGCCGCATTCCGGGCACGGCGCGCCGGCCATCGGCGCGATCGCTTCGCCGGCGGCGGCCTTGCGCGGCGCCGGCGCCTGCAGGATGCCCATCTCGCGCAACGGGAAGCCCTGCTCGTCGAGCACGCCCAGCATCGCGTAGCGGTGGATCACCAGCCGCGCCACGTAGGCCACCGTCGACGGCCACACCTGCTGGCGGCGCTCGCCCGGCACCGGCGCCATGAAGTGGCCGAGCGGCTCGCCGACGTTCAGCAGCTTGCGCAGCTTCATGCCGATCCACGCCGGGTCGATGACGCGCATGTCCAGGCTCAGCAGCCGCGCCAGGCCGTCGAGCGCGCGCGGATAGTTGCCGGAGAAGCCCAGCGCGCAGGGCCGCGCCACCAGCGCGCCGTCGTCGGACGGCAGCTGCACTTCCTTCAGCGTGACGGTGAAGGCTTCGCCGGTGGCCGGGTTGCTGACGTCCACCGCCCAGGCGAGCGTGCCCGATGCGTTGGTGCGCGGCTCGTCGCGACTGAACATCGCATCGAGCACCGGCGTGTGGCCGCCCTCCTGCAACGCGCCGAGCTGCTCGCAGCGCCAGCGGATGACCGCCGCGGTGGCGGCGACGACGCCGGGGAACAGCCGCTTCTCGCCGTGCGGCGGGAACGGCATCTCGAAGGCGCGCTCCTCGGCCACGGTGGCCAGCGCGTCGAGCTTGAGCTTCAGCCATTGCGGGTCGTTGGCGCGCATGTCCATCGACAGCGTCTTGGCCAGCGCCGCCAGGCCGCGCGGCTGCTCGGCGCCGTTGACCCAGACCTCGAAGGGCAGCGTCTTGCCGAACAGCCCCAGGTCGGGCCCGGCCTGCGCCGGCAGCTCGCCGACGAACAGCGCGAACTCGCCGTGCGGGTGCTGGATCATGAAGCTCCACGCCGGGTTGCCGGCCGCCAGATCCGGCCGGCTGGGCCAGCGCAGCGAGGTCAGCACCGGTGCCGGCAGCCGCTCGAGCTTGAGCCGCTGGTTCGCGCCGTCGGTGCGCAGCGGCTCGGGCAGCTTGGCCTTCGGCGCGTCGACGCTGAGGACCGAGCCGAGCACCTTGTTCGGCCGGTACGTGGCCAGGCCCTTCAGACCGGCCGCCCAGGCCGTCAGGTACAGGTCCTGGAAGTCGGCGTAGGGGTAGTCCTCGGGCACGTTGACGGTCTTGCTGATCGCGGTGTCGATGTACGGCGCCACCGCCGCGACCATCGCCGCGTGCGCGCGCGCCGACAGCTCCAGCGCCGAGACGAAGGCGTCGCTGAGCGACGCGTCGGCACCCTTCAGGTGGCGGTGCAGCCGCCAGGCGTGGTCCTCGACCGCGTATTCCTTGAAGCTGCCGTCGGCCTCGCGCTTCTTGCGCGTGTAGCTCCAGCTGAAGGCCGGCTCGATGCCGTTGCTGGCGTTGTCGGCGAAGGCCAGGCTGATGGTGCCGGTGGGCGCGATCGACAGCAGGTGCGAATTGCGCAGGCCGTGCTGGCGGATGCGTTCCTTCAGCGGCTGCGGCAGCCGCGACGCGAAGTTGCCGGCGCTCAGGTACAGGTCGGCGTTGAACAGCGGGAACGGCCCGCGCTCGCGCGCCAGCTCGACCGATGCCTCGTAGGCGGCGTCGCGCATCACCTCGGCGATGCGCCGCGCACGCTCGCGCGCGGCGTCGCTGTCGTAGTGCAGGCCGAGCATGACCAGCGCGTCGCCCAGCCCGGTGAAGCCGAGCCCGACGCGGCGCTTGTGCCGCGCCTCGTCGGCCTGCTGCGGCAGCGGCCAGACGGTGGCATCGAGCACGTTGTCGAGCATGCGCACCGCCACCTGCACCACCTCGACCAGCCCGGCTTCGTCGAGCACGGCATCGGCCTCGAACGCGCGGCTGACGAAGTGCGTCAGGTCGATGCTGCCCAGGCAGCAGCAGCCGTAGCTGGGCAAGGGCTGCTCGCCACAAGGATTGGTCGCGCTGATGGTTTCGCAGTAGCCGAGGTTGTTGTCCTGGTTGATGCGGTCGAGGAACAGCACGCCGGGCTCGGCATGGTCGTAGGTGCTGCGCATGACCTGATCCCACAGCTCGCGCGCACGCGCCTTGCGGTAGACCCACATGCCGTCGCCGCGGCGGTACGCGCCCTGCTCCTTCTGCGCGGCACCGGGCTCGACGCGGTGCACGAGTTCGACCTCGCCGTCGTCCTGCACCGCGCGCATGAACTCGTCGGTCACGCCGACCGAGATGTTGAAGTTGCGCAGGTCGCCTTCGTCCTTGGCGTGGATGAACAGCTCGATGTCCGGGTGATCGCAGCGCAGCACGCCCATCTGCGCGCCGCGGCGGCTGCCGGCGGATTCCACCGTCTCGCACGAACGGTCGAACACGCGCATGTAGCTCAAGGGGCCGGAGGCGCTCGAGCGTGTGCTGCCGACCCACGCGCCCTTCGGCCGGATGCGCGAGAAGTCGTAGCCGACGCCACCGCCGCGGCGCATCGTCTCGGCGGCTTCGGTCAGGGCGGTGTAGATGCCGGGAAAGCCGTCCTCGGCCTGCGCGATCGAGTCGCCGACCGGCTGCACGAAACAGTTGATCAGCGTCGCCGACAGGTCGGTGCCGGCGGCCGAGGCGATGCGCCCGGCCGGCACGAAGCCGCGCATCTGCGCCTGCAGGAAGCGCGCTTCCCAATGGGCGCGCTTGTCCGCCGGCTCGACCGCGGCCAGCGCGCGTGCCACGCGCAGCCGCACCGCGCCGATCGATGCCTCGTCACCCTTGGCGTACTTCTCGACCAGCACCTCGGCACTGATCGGTTGCGGCGGCAGGTTGGCACGGCTGGGGGCCTGGGCGGGGGCGGTGTCGTTCTTGGTTTCGTTCATGGCGGGCGTCGGGTTGCGAAGGGGAGTGAGAGCCGGCGCATCTTCCTGCCTCACACCCACTGTGGTTTTGTTCAGCCTCAAACACCCGGCGCGGGCGTCGCGGCAACGCATCGAGGGCAAACCCCGATGGCGGCGCCAGCGCCTTCGGCACGCCGCCGGGCGTCGAGAGGGGCTGTGATTCTATCCAGCCTCGAGCATGCGGCGCAGCGAACCCCAGGCTGCGGCCGGGGTCATGCCGGCGGGCCGCGCCGCCGGCGCCGTGTGCGCCGGCTCACTGGTAGTCGGACACCACCTTCCAGCGCCCGTCCTGGATCTGGCTCAGGCGCGACTTCGTCGAACCCAGGCGCTGCGTCTCGGTGAAGCGCAGCGGCGGTCCGCCGAAAATGTCCGGCGGCAGTTCGCCCAGGTCGATCAGCGCCTTGTTGAAGCTGTCGGCCGTCAGGTTGGGGCCGGCCTTCTGCATGGCCTTGATCATCGTGTCGATGGTCGCGTAGCCGCCGGTGGAGTAGGTGCTGGGATCGTCGCCGAACTTGGTCTTGTACTTGTTGGCCCAGAAGCGCAGGTCCGGCTTGTCGATGTCGAGATAGGGGAAGTACACGGTCGACACCGCATAGAAGCCGTCCATGCCCTTGCCGCCGAGCTTGTGGATCAGTTCGGTGAAGGTGGCCTGCGAGCCGAGGATGGTCGGGTTCCAGCCGATCTTGCGCGCCTCGCCGATCGCGCCGATGGTCTCGCGGATGATCGTGCCCAGCACCAGGAAGTCGCAGCCGCTGTTCTTCATGCGCGCCACCTGCGACGAGAAGTCGGTGGCGCCGCGCTTGTAGCTGGTCTTCTCGCCCATCGTCGCGCCGATGTCCTTCAGGCCCTGTTCGGCACCGCGCAGCACCTCCAGGCCGTAGTCGTCGTCCTGGTAGAGCACGCAGGCGTTCTTGGCGCCCTTTTCCTTGTACAGCCGCGCCACGTTCATGCGCACGGTGTCGTAGTAGGAGGCGACGCTGGCGAACTTGAGCTTGTTCGGCGGGTCGTACATCTCGCGCCCGGCCGACAGCGGGAAGAAGTTGATCACCCCCTTGTCGAACTGCACCGGCATCGCCGCGTTGTTCATCGGCGTGCCGATGTGCGAGGCGATCAGGAACACCTTGTCCTGGTTGACCAGCTTCTGCGCCGCCAGCACGGCGCGCTTCGGGTCGTAGGCGTTGTCCTCGACGATCAGGCGGATCTTGCGGCCGTGGATGCCGCCCTGCTCGTTGATCTCGTCGACGCGCAGCTGGATACCGTTGCGCGCCGCCTTGCCAAAGGGCGACACCGGACCGGACAGGTCCTGGATGGTGCCGATGACGATCTCGTCCTTGGTCACGCCCTGCGCGGACAGCACCAGCGTCGGCAGGCCCAGCAGCACGGCGGCAGCGGCGACGCGACCGCCGGACGACAAGGCGAAACGGCTCATGGTGATGTCTCCTGCAAATGCGCGCTGAAGCCTGCGGCGCGGGTTGCGGCGCATTCTGGTCCTGGCGGCGTGCCGCCGGCCATCGTCGCTTACCCGATGTGTGCAGCGTTCAGGTGGCGCGCGCCGGGATGAAGCGCAACCCCAGGCGGCGCACGCGCGTCAGCAGGAACACGCAGATGCTCAGATTCAGCAGGTTCCAGGCGATGCCGTTGATGAAGGCGGCGCGGTACGAGCCGGTCCAGTCGAAGATCGCTCCCGACATCCAGCCGCCCAGCGCCATGCCCAGCAGCGTGGCCATCAGCACCGTGCCGACACGCGTGCCGGCCTCCCTGGGTGTGAAGTACTCGCGCACCACCAGCGGGTAGCTGGGCACGATGCCGCCCTGGAACAGGCCGAACATCGCCGACACCAGGTACAGCGAGACCACGCCATCGGCGAACAGGAAGCCGACCAGCGCCACGCCCTGCAGCACGGAGCCGAGCAGCAGCGTGCGCAGGCCGCCGATGTGGTCGGCGATCCAGCCCGAGGCCAGCCGGCTGATGATGCCCATGCCGAGCATCAGCGACAGCATCTGCGCGCCGCGCGCCGGGCCGATGCCCAGGTCGCTGCAGTAGGCGACGATGTGCACCTGCGGCATCGACATCGCCACGCAGCAGGCCACGCCGGCCACGCACAGCACCCACTGCGCCTGGGCCGGGGTCCAGCCGAAGGGCCGCGACAGGTCGCGTGCCGGCTGGGCGGCGCGGGTCGCGGCGCCGCC
>DAORHX010000076.1:0-12900 GCA_035438245.1 Rubrivivax sp. | reverse complement strand
CAAGGCGGCCTACCGCAGCGCCGGCGTCGGCCCGCGCGACGTGACGCAGGCGCAGTTCTACGACGCGTTCTCCTACTGCGGGCTGCTCAGCCTCGAGGGCTACGGCCTGTGCAAGCGCGGCGCCGGCGGCGCATTCGTCGCCAAGGGGCACACCGCGCCCGGCGGCAAGTTGCCGGTGAACACCGGTGGTGGCCACCTGTCGGGCTTCTACCTGCAAGGCATGACGCCGATCTCGGAAGCCGTGATCCAGGCGCGCGGCGAGGGCGGCGAGCGCCAGGCCGACAACGCGCTCATCCTCGTCAGCGGCAACGGCGGCTGCCTGGACTACCACACCTGTCTGCTCGTCAGCCCGCACAAGCGGCTGCACTGAGCCCGGCACCCATGGAACACGAATTCCTGCACCGCTACGACGAGCAGTTCCTGGCCGGCATCGCCGAGGGGCAACTGCGCATCGCCGTCGACCGCCGCAGCGGTCGCGCGCTGGGCATGCACGAACGCGGCTGGTGCGCGCGCGGCGATGCCGACATCGCATGGCAGCGCGCGAGCGGGCGCGCGACGCTGCTGTCGCACTGCGTCACGCGGCGTCCCTATTCGCCCGACTTCCCGGTGCCGCTGGTGCACGGCCTGGTTGAACTCGCCGAAGGCCCGCGCTTCATCTGCCGCATCGTCGGCACGCCGCCGGAGAAGGTGCGCGAAGGCATGGCGCTGAAGGCCGCCTTTGACGCCCAGGGCCTGTGCTTCAAGAGCGCTCGCGCAGCGGCCGCGCGCGGCGCTCGCTGACCGAGGACCGCCCCGTGCTTGCTCGCGACATGATCGGCCGCTGCGCACGCAACCGGCCCAACCGCATCGCGTACCGCTGCGGCCAGCGCAGCACGACGTGGCGGCAGATGGACGAACGCTCCGACCGCTTCGCCACCGCGCTGCAGTCGCTTGGCCACCGTGCTGGCGAGACGGTGGCCATCCTGACGCTGGAAACCATCGAGGTCTACGAGCACTTCTTCGCCTGCATGAAGATCGGCGCGCCGCGCGTGGGTCTGAACACGCAGTACCCGTGGCCCGAGATGATCCACGTCATCAAGGACAGCAACACGCGGTTCCTGGTGGTGCAGGCGCGTTGCGCGCATCTGCTCGCGGGGCGCGAGGCCGAACTCGCCGCGCTCGGCGTCACGCTGATCGGTCTCGGCGAAGGCCACGGCCTGCCGCACGACTACGAAACGCTGCTCGCGGCGGCCGGCGCAGCGCCTGCGTGGCCGACGCTGCGCGGCGACGACCTGCTGCTGATCAGCTACACCTCGGGCACCACCGGCTACCCCAAGGGCGTGATGCTGACGCAGGACGGGGGGGCCAACTGCATCAACCACTCGCTGATCTCCTTCGGCTTCGGCCCCGACGACGTCTGGTACGTGCCGGCCTCGTCGGCCTGGGTGGTGGTGATGATGAGCGTGTTCGGCCTGGGCAACGGCATGACCACCGCGATCCCCGACGGCGCCTTCCAGATCCGCAGCTGGCTGGAGGAGGTGGCCCGCTTCAAGGTGACGGTCGGACTGCTGGTGCCGACGATGATGCAGCGCGTGATCGCCGAGGTGCAGGCCAGCCCGGGGCACGACCTGAGCTCGCTGCGCACGCTGATGTACGGCTCGTCGCCGGCCACGCCGAAGCTGATCCGCGATGCGAGGGCCACGTTCAAGGTCGCGTTGCTGCAGACCTATGCGATGACCGAAGCCACCGGCGGCTGGATCACCTTTCTCACCGAGGAAGACCACCAGATCGCGCTGCGCGACGAGCCGGGGCTGCTGAAGTCGGTGGGCCGCGTCGGCATGCACTACGACTGCTCGATCCGCGACGAGCAGGGCCGGCCGGTGCCGGCGGGCGAGTCGGGCGAGATCTGGCTGCGCGGCAACACGCTGATGAAGGGCTACCGCAACCTGCCCGGGCCGACGGCGGAAGCGCTGGTTGACGGCTGGCTGCGCACCAACGACATCGGCCGCGTCGACGAGCGCGGCTACCTGTACCTGCTCGACCGCCAGAAGTTCATGATCATCACCGGCGCGGTCAACGTGTTCCCGACCTCGGTGGAAGCGGTGCTCGTCGAGCACCCCGCGGTCGAGGAGGTCGCGGTCGTCGGCGTGCCGCACCCGGACTGGGGCGAGGCCGTGGTGGCCGTCGTGGTGCGCCGGGCCGGGCATGCGCAGGCCAGCGCGGCCGAGCTGATCGCCTACTGCGACGGCCGCCTCAGCCGGCCCGAGACGCCCAAGCACGTCGTCTTCGCCGACGCGCTGCCCAAGACCAGCAACGCCAAGGTCAAGAAGAACGACATCAAGCATTGGCTGCGCAGCGAAGCCGGCCTCGTGCCCTGGACCACCGCGACGGAGTAGGCGCCATCCTTTCCGAAAGGAACTTGCCATGAGCAAAGGTGTTGACGCGAGCATCGGCACGACCGAGGCGAAAAGCCAGCCGCTGGTGTGGACCAAGCGCATCAGCCAGGTCCCCAAGGAAGTCTTCGTCAGCGAGCCGCTGTTCGAGGAGGAACTGAAGACGATCTTCTACGGCGACTGCTGGCATGTCGTGGCGCACGAGGGTGAACTGCCCGAGGTCGGCGACTTCAAGACCTTCGACCTCGGCCGCATGCCGCTGCTGATCGTGCGCGGCAAGGACCGCCGGGTGCGTGCCTTCCTCAACAGCTGCACGCACCGCGGCACGCAGGTCGAGACCGCGAGCTGCGGCAACCGCACGGAGTTCGAGTGCCCCTACCACCGCTGGCTGTTCGGCCTGGAGGGCGATCTCGTCGGCTGCCCCGGCTCGAAGGAGTTCTCGCCCGACTTCCAGAAGGAGAACTACGGCCTGAAGGAAGTCCGCGTCGCGCTGCACCTCGGCCTGATCTTCGTCACGCTGGGCAGCGCGACGCCGCCGCTGCTGGAGTGGATCGGCGCGCCGATCCTCGATCCGTTGAGCGTCGTGCTCGGCGGCGACGGGCGCCTGAAGCTGCTCGGCTACCAGAAGGTGAGCTACGCAGTGAATTGGAAGGCCTACAACGACAACGACGGCTACCACGCGCCGCTGCTGCACACGGGCTTCCGGCTGCTGAACTGGCAGGGCGGCCTCGGTGCGCAGCACATGACCGAGAACGGCCATGCCTGCATCGTGGCGCAGCTCAAGCCGATCCAGCACAGCGGCTTCCTGAAGGACACCTCGCTCATCACCTTCAAGGGGCAGAACCCCGAGAAGGGCAGCTGCGTGGTCCAGCTGTTCCCCTGCAGCGTCGTCGTCAAGCACCTGGACGTGATCAACCTGCGCTTCGCGATCGCGCGCAGCCACGAGGTGACGGAGGTGCACTACGCCTACTTCGCGCACGCCGACGACAGTGAAGACATGGTCCGACACCGCCTGCGCCAGTCGTCCAACCTGCTCGGGCCGTGCGGCATGGTGACGATGGAGGATGCGGCGATCTTCCAGCGCATCCACATCGGCAGCTTCACGCCGGGGCATGCCGAGTTCCAGAAGGGCGTGACCGGCGGGGACCAACCTTCGTTCGACGTGAAGCAGAACGACGAGACCGGCCAGCTGCCCAAGTGGGAGTACTACCGCAAGCTGATGGGCTTCCGGCGGGAGGGCTGAGCGATGGATGCGCACATCCTCTCCGCCCTCGACGACCTGCAGGCGCGCTACGTCGCCGCGCTCGACGCGCAGGACATGCAGGCCTGGCTGGCCTGCTTTTCGCCGGAGCCGCAGGCCTCGTACGTCTGCATCTCGGCCGAGAACGACCAGCGCGGCCTCGGCATCGCCCTGATGTACGACGACAGCCGCGCGCGTCTGGAAGACCGCGTCTCGATCGTCACCAAGGTCTGGGCCGGCACCTACCAGGCCTACCGCACGCGGCGCATCGTCCAGCGCGTGGCCTGCCGCGCCACCGCTGCGGGGCGGGTGGAGCTCAGCTCCAACTTCCTGATCGCGATGACGCCCGAGGGTGGCGTCCCGGCGCTGCTCACCTCGGGCGTCTACCGCGATGTGGTCGAACTGCACGACGGCCAGGCGCTGCTGCGCGAGCGCCGGGCGGTCTATGACGCCGACGTGCTGCCCCGCTACGTGGTCTTCCCGTTCTGATTCCGTTGGCGTCCTCGAAATATCGAGACTTCTAGGTGTTAGCGATATAATAGAGAGATCACGACAGTCGTAGACTTGGAACAGTCAGGCCTGTTTGTTTTAGTGATTACAAGAGGAGACGAACCGCCATGTTCCGCATCAACCGCCACGCCCGCGCCGCGCTGCTGGGCCTGTGCGCTGCCGCATCGGCCGCCCTGGCGCAGGGCAAGGATCTCAAGGTCGGCCTGCTGCTGCCCTCGTCACAGGTGTTCGCCGCCTATGGCGACGCGGTGCGCGAAGGCTTCGATTTCGCGCTGGAAGAGGCGGGCGGCCAGGTGGCGGGACGCAAGATCGTGGTGCTGAAAGAGGACAACAAGGAGGATCCGAAGGTCACCCTGCAGCTCGCACGCCGCTACATCAAGGACGACGAGGTCGATTTTCTCGTCGGCCCGATCGCCTCGCACGTGGTGGCTGCCATCCGCGACGAGGTGCACCGCGCCAAGACCTTCCTGCTGGTGGTCAATGCCGGCAACAACGACGTGACGGGCAAGGACTGCAGCCCCTATATCGTGCGCACCTCGTTCTCGAACTGGCAGGTCAACAGCGTGCTGGGCCAGTACGCCGGCGAATCGGTGGGCAAGTCGGCGATGACGATCGCCTCCAACTACGACGCCGGCCGCGAGATGGCCGCCGCCTTCAAGGAGGGTCTGGCCAGGAACGGCGCCAAGGTCGCCCACGAGGAATGGGTGGCGCTCGGTGCGGCCGACTTCGCGCCGACCATCACCAACCTGCGTGCGCGGCAAGGCGAGGTCGACATGACCTGGTCGTTCATCGCCGGCGCCGGCGGGCCGCGTTTCGTCAACCAGTTGACGCAGGCGGGCATCCGCGGACCCAAGCTCAAGGTGGTGGCGCCGATCTGGCTCGGCGACGAGCTGTTCTTCGGCGCCATGGGCGACAACGCCATCGGCATGGTGATCGGCGGGCACTACATGTCGGCGCTGAACACGCCGGTCAACAACGCCTTCCAGGCGCGCTTCCAGAAGCGCTACGGCAAGGTGGCGCACACCATGCACGTGCAAGGCTACGACACGGCCAAGCTGATGCTGGCCACGGTGGAGGCGATGAAGGGCGACCTGCGCGACAAGGACAAGGTGCGCAAGGCGCTGACCAGCCTGAAGATCGACAGCCCGCGCGGCAACTTCGCGATCGACCCGCGCACCGGCAACGTGGTGCAGAACATCTACATCGGCGAGGTGGTCAAGAAGCCGGACGGCGCGCTCGCGCACAAGATCCTCAAGACCTACGAGAACGTGCGCGACCCGGGCACCGGCTGCTCGCTCTGACGTTTCGCGAGACAGCCCCGACCTGAATGCCCGCGGCCCGCCGGGCCGGGCACCGCCGCCACGCCGCCACCCCATGCAGATCTTCGCCGAGCAGCTCGTCAACGCCTTGCAGATGGGTGCGCTGCTGTTCCTCGTCGCCTCGGGGTTGTCGCTGATCTTCGGCTTGATGCACGTCGTCAACCTGGCGCACGGCGTGTTCTACATGGTCGGTGCCTACCTCGCGATGACGCTGGCCGGCCGCTTCGGCCACTTCTACCTGGCGCTGGCGCTCGTGCCGCTGCTGACGGCGCTGCTCGGCGTGCTGGTCGAGCGCAGCCTGCTGGCGCACACCTACGGGCGCGGCATGTACCCGCAGGTGCTGCTCACCCTGGGCCTCGTGTTCGCGGGCGACGAGGTGATCCGCATCATCTGGGGGCCCGAGATCCAGACCCTCGCGCTGCCCGCCGAACTGCAGGGCAGCCTGCTCGTCGGCGGCATCTCGGTTCCGCTCTACCGGCTGCTCGTGGTCGGCATCGGCGTGGCGGTGATGGTGCTGCTGCTGGCGGTGTTCGGGGCGACGCGCCTGGGTGCGAAGGTGCGCGCCAGCGTCGACGACCGCGAGATGGCCGCCGCCCTGGGCGTCGACGTGCCGCGCCTGTTCACCGGGGTCTTCGCCGCCGGCTGCGCGCTCGCGGGCCTGGCCGGGGTGCTGTCGCTGCCGTTGTTCAACGCCTCGCCGGGCATGGGCAGCGAGATCCTGATCCCGGCCCTGGTGGTGGTGGTGGTCGGCGGCATGGGCTCGCTCCCCGGCGCCCTGATCGCCAGCCTGCTCATCGGCGCCGCCACGGTGGTCGGGCAGGTCTACGTCCCGGCGTTCTCCACCGGCTTCATCTACCTCGTGCTGGTGCTTGTGCTGCTCGTGCGGCCGCAGGGCCTGATGGGGATCGCGCGATGAACCGCGGGCGACTGGCCATCGCCGTGCTGCTGGTGCTCGCCCTGCTGCTGCCGCACGGGCTGCGCGGCACGCAGATCGAGTTCGCGATCGAGGTCATGACGACCGGCATGTTCGCGCTCAGCCTGAACATCCTGATTGGCCGCCTCGGGCTGATCAGCTTCGGCCACGGACTGTTCCTCGGCGTCGGCGCCTACCTGGCCGGCTTCATGCTGCCGCACCTGACGCAGAACCTGTTCGCGCTGCTCGCGGCGGCGGTGGTCGCGGGCGTGTTGCTGTCGGTGGTGGTCGGCATGCTGGTGCTGCGGCTGGGCGGCGTGGGCTTCGTGATGATCACCATCGCGCTGTGCCAGCTCGTCTACGTGGCCGTGCTGTCGGCGGACCAGTGGACCCGCGGCATCAACGGCATCTCGTCGCTGCCGCGGCCGGTGCTCTGGTCCGGCGCCGGCGCCCCGGATTGGACGTCCCTGGACAGCGACAAGACCTTCTACCACGTCGCGCTCGTCGCCCTGGTGGGCCTGCTCTACCTGCTGCACAGGCTCGACGCCTCGCCGATGGGCGCGGTGTTCGCGGGCATCCGCCAGAACGCCGCGCGCATGGCCGCGCTCGGCTACCCGGTGCGCCGCTTCCAGCTCATAGGCTTCGTGATGGCCGGCACCGTGGCCTCGGTCGCCGGGGCCCTGCAGGCGAGCCTGTTCAACCTGGTCGAGCCGGGCATCCTGTTCTGGACGTTCTCGGGCGAGGTCATCCTGATGGTCATCCTCGGCGGCGTCGCCAGCCTCTACGGGCCGCTGGTGGGCGCGGCGCTGTTTCTCGCGCTGTTCCACTACCTCGCGCTCCTGACCGACCATTGGCGGCTGGTGCTCGGCACTGTGTTCGTCGTCGTCGTGCTGTTCGCGCCGGGCGGGCTGGTGCCGCTGGTGCGCGACGGCTGGCGGCGCTGGCGCGCCGGCAAGCCCGCGGGCACCGGTGCCACGGCGCCGGAAGGGGAGCCGAAGTGAACGGCGCCCCCCTGCTGCGCACCGAGGGCCTCACGCTCGCCTACGGCCGCTTCATCGCCGTGCGCGACGTGAGCCTGCAACTGCAGCGCGGCCGCCGCTACGGCGTGCTCGGCCCCAACGGCGCCGGCAAGACCAGCCTGCTGAACCTGCTGACCGGCACGCTGCGCGCCACCGCCGGCACGATCCATCTGGACGGCACCGACATCACGGCGCTGGGCGCCGAGCGGCGCAGCCACCTGGGCATCGGCCGCAGCTTCCAGAAGACCAGCGTGTTCCCCGAGTTCGACGTGCTCGACAACGTACGCCTGGCGGTGCGCTCGCGCCATCCGCGCCGCACCTACGACAACTGGTCGCCGCGCAGCGCCGACCGCGACATCGACGAGCGCGCCGCCGCGCACGTGGCGCGCGTGGGCCTGGCCGCCAAGTCCGGCGTGGCTGCCAACGCGCTGTCCTACGGTGAACTGCGCCAGCTCGAGATCGCGCTGGCGCTGGCTACCGAGCCGCGCCTGCTGCTGCTCGACGAGCCCACCGCCGGCATGAGCGACGAGGAGACGCATGCGGTCGTCGACATGCTGCGCGCCAGCCTGCCTCCGGAGCTGGCGCTGATGGTCATCGAGCACGACCTGAAGGTCGTCGAAGGCCTGACCGACCACGTCTTCGTGTTCCAGCAGGGCGCGCTGTTCGAGCAGGGCTCGCCAGCCGAGATCCGTGCCAGCGAGCGCGTGCAGAGCATCTACTTCAAGGGGCGCCAGCATGCTTGAGGTGCGCGACCTGCGCGCCGCCTACGGCGTCACGCCCGTGCTGCACGGCGTGGCGCTGCGCGCCAGCGCGTCGAGCTTCCTCGGCATCATCGGCCGCAACGGCGCCGGCAAGTCGACCACGCTGCGCTGCATCGTCGGCCTGATGCAGCCCAGCCGCGGCGCCGTGCTGCTGGACGACGAACCGATCGTCGGCCGGCCCACGCACGAGATCGCGCGCCGGGGCGTCGCCTTCGTCCCCGAGAACCGCGGCGTGTTCCCCTCGCTCACCGTGATGGAGAGCCTCACGCTCGGCCAGCGGCCGCCGCCGGCGGGCAGCGCCGGCTGGACGCTCGATCGCGTGCTGCAGGTGTTTCCGCGCCTGGGCGAGCGCTCGCGCAACCGCTGCGACGCACTGTCCGGCGGCGAGCAGCAGATGCTGGCCATCGGCCGCGCGCTGCTCGCCAACCCGAGGCTGCTGATCCTCGACGAGCCCACCGAAGGGCTGGCGCCGGCCATCGTCGAGGAGATCCGCCACGTGCTGCGCGGCTTGCGCGGCAGCGGCGTCACCGTCGTGATCGTGGATCAGAACCTCGAGACGGTGTTCGACATCGCCGACGAAGTGGCGGTGATGTCGCGCGGCGCTATCGTCGCCCGCGGGCCGAGCGACGTTCTGCGCCACGACCGCGACACCTTGAACCACCATCTGGGCGTCTGAACCCTCGGCGCCGTGTCATCCGATCCACTTGCCATCCAGGAGTCGTCCATGGCTTCACTGCAGACCCAGACCATCCATCTGCACATCGACAAAGAGCGCAAGCTGTTCAAGGTACCGCGCCAGTCCTTCGTCGACCAGAGCGTCTTCGAGGCCGAGCGCCGCGTGATCTTCGACCGCTGCTGGCTCTATCTGGGCCACGCGTCGGAGGTGGCCAAGCCGGGCCAGTTCGTGACCCGCAGCGTCGGCGGGCGCAACCTCATCTTCAACCGCGACGCGAGCGGCCGCATCAACGCGTTCATGAACACCTGTCCGCACCGCGGTGCCACGGTCTGCCGCGACCGCGCGGGCACGGCGAAGAACTTCCAGTGCTTCTACCACGGCTGGGTGTTCGGCGCCGACGGCACGCTGAAGGACCAACCGGGCAAGGACTCGTACTGCGAGGGCTTCAATGCCGAAGGCGGCGGCAACCTGGTTCCCACGCCGCGCCACGAGGAGTACCGCGGCTTCCACTTCGTCGCCTTCGAGAAGGACATCGTCGACCTGGCGGCCTATCTCGGCAACGCCAGGGAGTACCTCGACCTCGTCGCCGACCAGTCGGCCTCGGGCATGGCCATCGTCGGCGGTTCGCAGGAGTACAGCCTGCGCGCGAACTGGAAGCTGCTGGTCGAGAACAGCATCGACGGCTACCACGCGTCGACCACCCACGCGAGCTACCTCGACTACCTGAAGGGCACGGCCGGCGCGCTGGCGGCGGCCCCGCTGAAGGGCCACGGGCGCGACCTCGGCAACGGCCACGCGGTGATCGAGTACACCGCGCCGTGGGGCCGGCCGATCGGCCAGTGGATCCCGGCCTGGGGCGACGAGGGCAAGGCCGACATCCAGAAGATCGTTGACGGGCTGACACAGCGTTTCGGCGCCGAACGTGCGCAGCGGATCGCGCTGAACAACCGCAACCTGCTGATCTTTCCGAACCTGGTCATCAACGACATCATGGCGATCACGGTGCGCACCTTCTATCCGCTCGCGCCGAACTTCCTGCACGTCAACGCCTGGGCGCTGGCGCCCACGGAGGAGGGCGGCTGGGCGCGCAAGTCGCGGCTGGAGAACTTTCTCGAGTTCCTCGGCCCCGGTGGCTTCGCCACGCCCGACGACGTGGAGGCGCTGCAGCACTGCCAGCGCGGCTACGAGAACATGCGCGAGGCCGGCTGGAACGACATCTCCAAGGGGATGGCCAAGGAGCAACCAGCGATGGACGACGAGGTGCAGATGCGCGCCTTCTGGACCGAGTGGAACGCGCGGCTGGCCCGCGCCGCGGTGTGAAGGAGACGACGACATGGCCGACTTCACCCGTGCCCGCATCGAGGACTTCCTCTTCCACGAGGCCGCCCTGCTCGACGACTGGAAGCTCGACGAGTGGCTTGCCCTGTTCACCGGCGACGCCCGCTACGAGGTGCCGTCGGCCGACCTGCCGCGCGACGCCTCGCCCGAGACGAACCTGTTCTACATCGCCGACGATGCATTCCGGCTCGGCGAGCGCGTCAAGCGGCTGCAGAAGAAGACCGCGCATTCCGAGTATCCGCGCTCGAAGACGCGGCACCTGGTGAGCAACGTGCGCGTGCTGGAATCCGACGCGACGAGCTGCCGCGTGGCGGCCGCATTCGTCACCTACCGCAGCAAGGACGGCCACACCGACACCTACGTCGGCAGCAGCAACTACCGCATCGTCGCCACCGCAGACGGCGCGCTTCGCATCGGCTACAAGCGCTGCGTGCTCGACCTTGAATCGCTGCGCCCGCAGGGCCGGGTCAGCATCCTGCTTTGAGGAGGCGCACATGAGCATCCCCTTCCGCTACCGCAAGCTCGGCTACGTGGCGCTCAATGTCACCGACGTCGATCGCTCGACCGCGTTCTACACCGGGGTTGTCGGACTCGACATTTCCGAGCGCGCGGCAGGCGCTCCGGCCTTCCTGCGCTGCGGCACCGACCACCACCACATGGTGCTGTACCCGGCTTCGCAGCCGGGCATCAAGCGCATCGGCTTCGAGCTCGAGAGCCGCGCCGAGCTGGAGCACGCGCGCAAGCACCTGGCGGGCCTCGGCCTCGCGGTGCAGGACATCGAGCCCGAAGAGCGTGCGGCCCTGAAGCAGGGCGACGGCCTGCGCTTCGTCGAGCCGCACGCGGGGTTGACGATCGAGCTGTACACGCGCGTGCTGCAGATGGCGGTGCCGTTCGCGCAGCGCCTGACGAAGATCGTGCGGCTCGGGCATGTGGTGCTCTCGGTCGAGCGCTTCGACGAGATGGCGGCCTACCTCACCACCCACCTGGGTTTCGCGATCTCCGACTTCGTCGAGGGCCGCTTCGCGTTCATGCGCTGCCAGCCGAACCCGCTGCATCACTCGTTCGCGATCGGCAAGTCGGCGGCGGGCAACCACTTGAACCACGTCAACTTCATGGTCAGCGACATCGACGACATCGGCATCGCGATGAACCGGCTCACCAAGGCCGGGGTGCCGATCGTCTTCGGCCCCGGCCGCCACAAGCCCTCGGGCAGCATCTTCCTGTACTTCCTCGACCCCGATGGCATGACGGTGGAGTTCAGCTTCGGCATGGAGGAGTTCCCCGAGAAGGGCGCGCGCGAGCCGCGCATGCTGGAAGCGCACCCTTCGGCGCTGGACATCTGGGGCAGCGTGCCCAGGCCCGAGTTCGGCAAGGTCGGCGCCATCGAGAGGGCCACGGCATGACGGCGCAGCCTGCGGCCGAGTCCGCTCCCTGGGCCTCGCGGGCACGGCCGCATGCCGGCCGGGTGGCCGTGGTCACCGGAGCGGCGCGCGGCATCGGCCTGGAGATCGCGCTGCGCCTGGCGCGCGACGGGGCGCGCATCGCGCTGGCCGACGCTGATGCCCAGGGCCTGGCCGACGCCGCCGCGCAGGTTCGCGAGGCGGCGGGCGGCGAGGTGGTCGCCGAGGCCGGCGACCTCGCGCTGGAGAGCACGGCCGACGCGCTGGTCGGCGCCACGCTGAAGGCCTTCGGACGCCTGGACATCCTGGTCAACAACGCCGGCGGCGGCGTGATCCTGCCCTTCCTCGAGCACACGCCCGAGACGCTGAAGCGCACGATCGACCGCAACCTGTGGACGGTGCTGTGGTGCTGCCGCGCCGCGCTGCCGGCGATGAAGCGCCAGCGCTACGGCCGCATCGTCACCCTCGGCGCCGATTCGGTGATGAGCGGGCTGTGGGACCACGCCGCCTACAACGCGGCCAAGGGCGGAGCGCATGGCCTGACCACCGGCCTGGCGCGCGAGTTCGCGCGCGACGGCATCACGGTGAACACCGTCGCGCCGTGCGCCGTGGCCACGCCGCAGCTCGTGGAGCTGAACGCCAAGGATCCAGCGCTCGTCGAGCGCTTCGTCAGCATCATCCCGATGGGGCGCGCCGCCGAGATGGCCGAGGTGGCCTCGATGGTGAGCTACGTGGCGTCCGAACAGGCCGCCTTCGTCACCGGACAGGTCATCAGCGTCAACGGCGGCAGCACGATGCCGTGACCGCGACTGCCGCTGCCGAATCGGCTCCGGTGAGCGACTGGCCGCGCATCGGCCTGCTGCTGCTGTGCGGGGTGTTCGCGGCCACCCAGGTCGGCAAGTTGCCGCCGGCAATACCGGCCTTGCGCGAGGCCTTCGGCACGAGCCTGGTGCAACTCGGCTGGATCAGCTCGGTGTTCAACCTCACGGCCGCCGCCCTCGGCGTCGCCGCAGGCCTGCTGGCCGACCGCGCAGGACGACGGCGCACGCTCGGCTTCGGCCTGATCGCGCTCGGTGCCGGCTCGCTGATGGGCGCCGTTGGCGGCGGCGTGGTGACGCTGTTGACATCCCGCATCGTCGAGGGCCTCGGCTTCGTCGCCGTGGTGGTTGCCGTGCCCGCGCTGTTGCGCGAGGTGGCCGCGGCGGCGCACCTGCGTCTGGCGCTCGGCCTGTGGAGCAGCTACATGGCGCTCGGCATGACGACCATGCTGCTGGTGGCGCCGCTGTGGATGCCCAGCGTCGGCTGGCGCGGCGGCTGGTGGCTGGGCGCCGCCGGCGCCGCCGTGCTGTACC
>DAORHX010000075.1:0-12941 GCA_035438245.1 Rubrivivax sp. | reverse complement strand
GTCATTCGGGCCAACGCGCGCTTAAGTTCCAAACAGAATGCAACACTACACTAGCATCCCGGCGGCGCTCAATGCAGCCATGCCTGCAGTTGCACGCGCAGCTGCGTGTCGCGCCAATCCGGCTCGCCGCCGCGTGACAGCTGCAGGTGGTCCAGCGCCAGCGTCAGCGCGAACGCGCGGTCGAAAGTGCGGCGCCATTGCAGCGAGGCGCCGCCCAGGCGGGCGTCCGGCCAGCTCGGATTGATGCCGGCCTGGTCCAGCTGTCCGTAGCGCAGCACCGCCAGCGCCTGGCCGCCGAGAACGTCGCGCAGCATGCCGCCGACGCTCCACAGGTTCGTGTCGCCGTCGCTCCAGTGGCCCAGCGGCTGGCCCTTGTAGCGGTAGCCGTCGGTATAGATCGAGTGGTTGTAGGCCACGCCGGGGTGGGCCCTGCCACCGGCGTTGGTGAGGCTGTCGGTCCATTCGAAGAAGGCCATCGCCCCGGCGTGCCGCCAGTCGACGCCGGCCAGGTACATGTTCTGCGCGGGCACGGGGATGTCGTCCGGCCGGCTGTCCTCGCCGACCAGCTGACCGTACAGCGCCACCCCGGGCAGCCAGGCGTCGAGGCCGAGGCGCATGTCGTAGCCGCCGAGTTGGTTGCCCGGCTGATTGCTGCAGTCCGTGCCGTTGCAATGATGGTCCCGCGCGAGAACCGACCGCAGGAACGTCCTGGCCGAGTTGCTGCGGCCGTCCCCGCCCCACATGGCGGTGCGCGAGACCGCCAGCTCCAGCCAGGGCCAGGGCCGAACGACGAGGCGCATGCCCATCAGGAAAGGCCGGTCGTAGTCGTCGCGTTCATCTTCCAGCCTGCCGAAGAAGGCACTGGCGTCCACCTCGCCCAGCCACCACCACCAGCGGCTGTGGTCGAGCGGCCCGGTGGCCGCGTCGACCGACAGGCTGGGAATCGGGCGCGCCGCCGTGCCGAGGATCAGGCTGCCATCCCAGCCCGGCCCCCAATGCCTGGCGATGCGACCGGCGCCGACGCGCCAGTGTTCGTCGATGCGCCAGGACAGCGCGCTGCCGTCCCAGGACCAATAGTCGCCCTGCACCGACACCTGGCGCTGCAGCGCCAGCTGCGCGAAGACGCAGCCCCATTGCCCGAAGGCATCGGCCTGCAGCCGGTGCCGCGTCTGCACCAGGCTGAACAGCCCCGGCTGCACGTCCTGCTTCGGCTGCGAGGACTCGAGCAGCAGCAGGGCGTGGGCCGACAGCTGCCGGTCGTCGTCGCGGCAGCCTTCGCCCGAAGGCAGCGACGACCAACTGCTGGCGATGCGCCCGGCATCGAGCGTCTGCCAGGTGGTGAAGGGATCGGGCCGGGTCGACACCGCGGCCGGTTGCGGCTGGGCCTGCACCGCGGCGCAAGCGGCGATCAGGGCAAGAGAGACGATCCGCGGGAATGGGCAGGCCACCAACGCTGGCCGGCAGGTCTGGAGCCATGCCTGACGAGCGGGCTTATACGTTGAACAGAAAGTTCAACACATCCCCATCTTTGACCACGTATTCCTTGCCTTCGGCGCGCATCTTGCCTGCCTCCTTCGCACCCTGCTCGCCCCCGCAGGCGACGAAGTCGTCGAAGGCGATGGTCTGGGCGCGGATGAAGCCGCGCTCGAAGTCGGTGTGGATCACGCCGGCCGCCTGCGGCGCGGTGTCGCCGACATGGATGGTCCAGGCGCGCACTTCCTTGACGCCGGCGGTGAAATAGGTCTGCAGCCCCAGCAGCTTGAAGGCGGCGCGGATCAGCCGGTTCAGCCCCGGCTCGTCCTGCCCCATCTCGTGCAGGAACAGCAGCCGGTCGTCGTCGCCCATGTCGGCCAGTTCGGCCTCGGTCTTCGCGCAGATCGCCACCACCGGCGCATGCAGCTTCTCGCCGAAGGCGCGCAGCTGGTCGAGATAGGGGTTGTGCTCGAAGCCGTCCTCGGCGACGTTGCCGACGAACATCGCCGGCTTGGCGGTGATCAGGCACAGCGGCTTCAGCACCACCAGCTCTTCCTTGCTGAAGGCGATGGCCCGCACCGGCCGGGCCTGGTCGAGCGCTTCCTGGCACTTCTTCAGCACGTCGACCAGGCGCTGCGCATCCTTGTCCTGGCCGGCCTTGGCCACCTTGCTCCAGCGCGCCAGGCTCTTTTCCACCGTGGCCAGGTCGGCCAGGCACAGCTCGGTCTGGATGACCTCGATGTCGGCGATCGGGTCCACCTTGCCGGCGACATGGATGACGTTGTCGTCGTCGAAGCAGCGCACCACGTTGACGATGGCGTCGGTCTCGCGGATGTGGCTGAGAAACTGGTTGCCCAGGCCCTCGCCCTGGCTGGCGCCGGCCACCAGGCCGGCGATGTCGACGAACTCGACGATCGCCGGCACGATGCGCTCGGGTTTGACGATGGCCGCCAATGCGCCAAGGCGCGGGTCGGGCAGCTCGACGATGCCGACATTCGGCTCGATGGTGCAGAACGGGTAGTTCTCGGCGGCGATGCCGGCCTTGGTCAGCGCGTTGAACAGCGTCGACTTGCCGACGTTGGGCAGGCCGACGATGCCGCATTTCAGGCTCATGGGACTTCGGAGTGAGGTCTTCGGGAGCGGCGCATTCTAGGGCTCTACACTGCCGCCGAGGAGGCTGCACATGAACCCCAGAACCCTGCTGCGAGGCCACGACAAGGATCTGGGCGGCGGCTTTCGGGTCAGGCGGCTGCTGCCCGCGGTGCAGCGCCAGGCGGTCGGCCCGTTCCTGTTCTTCGACCACTTCGGCCCGGTGACGCTGCAAGCGGGCGAACACCACGACGTGCGGCCGCACCCGCACATCGGCCTGGGGACCGTCACCTACCTGTTCGAAGGGGCGATGCTGCACCGCGACTCCACCGGGGTGGTGCAGCGCATCGAGCCGGGCGCGATCAACTGGATGACCGCCGGCCGCGGCATCGTGCATTCGGAGCGCTCGCCCGACGACCAGCGTGCGCTGACGCGGCGTCTGCACGGCCTGCAGCTGTGGACTGCGCTGCCGGCGGCGGACGAGGAGATCGCGCCGAGCTTCGTGCACGTGCCGGCCTCGGCGCTGGCGCTGCTGCCGATCGACGGCGCCAGCGTGCGCGTGCTCGTCGGCACGGCCTATGGACAGCGCTCGCCGGTGGTCACGTGCTCGCCGACGCTGTACCTGGACATCACGCTGACCGCCGCTGCCGCGCTGCGGCTGCCCGACGCGCCGGAGCGCGCGCTCTATGCGGTGGACGCGCCGTTCACGCTCGACGGCGAGACCGTGCCGGCGCGGCAGATGGTGGTGCTGCAGGCCGGCGAGCAGCCGGTGCTCGGCGCGCCGGCCGCGTCGCGTGTCGTGCTGATCGGCGGCGAGCCGCTGGGGCATCGATTCATGGTCTGGAACTTCGTCTCCAGCCGCAGGGAGCGCATCGTGCAGGCGCAGGACGACTGGCGCGCACAGCGCTTCGACCCGGTCCCCGGCGAGACCGAGTTCATCCCGCTGCCTTGAGGCTCGGGCCAGGCCACGTCCGAACGCGGGGCATCGAGCGGCCGCTCGCGGTGCAAATGCCCTGTGCAATCCGGTCGGGCCTGTTGAGCTATCGGACCTCGACCCGATGTTCGTCGTGAGTTTCCTTGGCCACCTTGATCCGGGGCGTCGCGGCAGCGACCGGCATTTCCATCCTGATCAGCGTCTCGCGCAGGATCCGGTCGAAGTTGTGCGACGAAAGCCGCGCCTCGGCCAACTCTTCCGCGGCCGCGGCAAGGCGACTCCAGAGATCAGGGTCGGTATGCAGCCGGACGATCTGCTCGGCCATGGCCTCGGGCGTGTTGGCGACAAGGACATCGTGACCGTGAATCAGGTTCATTCCTTCGGCGGCGATCGGGCTGATCACGCAGGGCACGCCGTTGCACAGGCTGGATGCGATCTTGCCTTTGGCCCCCGCGCCGATGCGAAGCGGTGCCACCGTCATGCGCAGCCGGTCGAACCAGCCTTCGACCTGAGGCAGCGCGCCGAGATAGTGCACCTTCCCTTGTGCCGCCTCCAGAACATCGGGCGGCAGATCGGAGCCGACGATTTCGAGTGCGATATTGGGGTCACGGGTATGGACCAGCGGCCAGACCTCGCGCAGGAAATAGCTGATGGCGTCGATGTTCGGCGCATGCTGAAAGCCGCCGATGAAACCGATGCCCGCCCGCTTCTCGAAGGGAATGCGCGGATGACGGACTGCGCGCGACAAGGGCAGCACGGCCGTGGCGCAGCCGGGCACCGAGGCCTGCAGGATCTCCTCCTCGACCGACGAAACTACGAGGGTCATGTCGGCCTTGCCAGCGAGAAATTCTTCGCGGTCGCGGGTGCGGCCGGCCCGCGCCAGCGCTGCCTCGTCACCCGACAGCCGAGCCGCCCGGGCCTCTCGGATGTGATGCAGGTCGACCGTGTTGAAGACGATCTTCGCATGCGGGCAGTTGTAGCGTATGAGCTCGAGAAACAACCCGCCCGCCGAGACCCGGCTGAGAACGAAGAGATCGACGTGGACACCGTGCTGCTCGACGAAGGCCTGAACCGAAGGAGCGTCGTTGTCGCGCATCCGGCGGGCGCCAAGCTCCTCGATTTCCGTCGTATAGCGCGCAATCTGCTCTCGCTTGGGATGCACGGCGAAGACCACGTGGTATCCGGCGGCGACCAAGCCGCGGACCATGTTGACCGCATCGATCGAGCCGCTATCGCGGTCAGGTTCCGGCAGGCGGTCGTCGATGATCATCGCGACCGGCTTCTCGACTCCGGCCAACGCCGGCACTTTGGCGCGAGCGATTTGCACATCGGCCCAGGTCGTCAGCTTGGCGGGGGCCGGCGCGCGACTGCCAATGCCCGCCAGCTTGCGCAGCATCCGCTTTTCGCGCTGGCGCTCCCAGAAGCGTCGAGTGAAGGGCTTCTTCAGCTCGCGGAAGATGCGGCTGGCGAGCGGCTTCCTCCGCCTGCGGACCTCTTCCGTCAGAGTGCCGATCCGATTCTTGAGGTCTTGGACCTGCTGCAGAACCGGTTGCACCGCTTGCGCAACCACGACGTGGGCCGGTACTGAGTCCTGCATCGTCGCGACGGCCCGGACGAGACTGTCCTGCATTCCACCAAGCGACTCCTCGTTGCGGCGGGCGGCGGCCTGGGCCTGATCCAGACGGGCCTTCAGCTCGTTCGGTACCTCGAGCCGGGAATGCAGGGCGTGGACACGAACATCCAATGCCTGCAACTGGCGGCTCAAGCTCTCCAGGCTGACATCCGCGACGCGGTCGGCGGGCGTCACCCGAACCGGCGGCGCGGGCAAATGCGTGCGGAAGGGGCGCGCTTCGCAGCAGGCGACGATGTTGATGAAGAAGCCGGCCTCGGCGGCCGCGGCGGGCAGGCCGTCCAGGCGCCGCCCGGGGCCATCGGCAGTCAGCTCATGGATCCGATAGCCAAGATCGCGGAGCATGGAAAGGTAGGCCTCCGGCTCGACCCTGCTGACCTTGCGCAGCCACTCGGGGAAGAGTTCCGCAATCAGGATCGGCTTGTCGCGCCGCAGCAGTGCCTGCGCGCCGCTCAGGACCATGGCCTCCGCGCCTTCGACATCCACCTTGATCAGATCCAGCGGACGGCCGAAGTCGAACCCGTCCAGCGGGCGGACTGGCACCTTGCCCCAGGAGACCGCTCCCACCTGCAGTCGCTCACGCACCAGGAAGCTGTGGCCGGGGTTGAGCTCATCCGGCACCGATGCGATTTCCATCTCGGAGTCGGTCTCACCGAGTGCGATGTCGTGCAGACTGCAGCGGTCGAGAAAGCCGTTGGCGGCGACTGAATCCCGCAGCCTTCTGTAGAGATCGGCGCGAGGCTCGAAGGCGGCGACATGCCCCGAAGGCCCGACGCGGTGCGCGGCCAGAACGGTAAACCAACCGATATTGGCCCCCACGTCCACGAAGCAGCTACCGCTCTGCAGTTCCGACAGGATGAACTTCGTTTCGGCCGGCTCCCAATCGTCGCGCAGCGCACCGGCACCGACGCCCAGATCCATCAGGTTGACCCAGAGCCGCAATCCGTCGCGGATCTCGGCGCAGACCCAGCGTTCGGCGTGGGCGGAAAGATGGCCAACGCTCGCGCGGCGACGGAACTCGGCCGAGCCCATCAGAACCATCGCGACCTCGTTCAGGTCGGCCTTGCTGCACATGAAATCCAACACCGCCGCGCTTTCGGGTTCGCGCCCGAGGAGCACCCGATAAGCCGTCAGTATCTGTTCGCGTTCAACCATGATGGCCTTTGTCGAGAAGCGCCTTCACCGAAGGCTCGTATCGCATCCATTCCACGGTGCGCAGGATCGCGTCACGCCAAGCCGTGCGGGGCACCCAGCCGAGCTCACGCCGTGCAAGCGTGATGTCGAGCACATTGACCGGCACATCCGCCTTGCGTCCAGGCAAATGGACCTTGGCTGGGTTGGCGATGGCCAGCACGGCCGCGGCCTCGTCGACTACAGCATTGACCGACATCCCTGTGCCCGTGCCGATGTTGAAGACACGGTGCGCCCCGTCATAGCCGGCGGCGCGCAACAAGGCCTCGGCGACGTCGTCGATGTAGATGTAGTCGCGCACGACCGAGCCGTCACCCCAGATGTCGACCGCCTGCCCGCGCAGGAGCTTCATCAGCGCAGCGGCGACCAGACCCTGACGGCGCAACGGATCCTGATAGGGGCCGAACGGGTTCGAGATGCGCAGGCTGACATGTTCCAGTCGGTGCAAATAGCCGTAGAGGTGCAGGTATTTCTCGACGGCCAGCTTGTGCACGCCATAGGCGCTGATCGGATCGGTGGGCGCCGTCTCGGGGATCGGTACCACCTTCGGCGCGCCGTAGACGGTTCCACCCGAAGTGGCGAAAACAATTCGCCGCGCGCCCTCGGCTCGGCAGATCTCCAGAAGTTCGACGCTACCCGCCACGCTGGCCATGAGGTCGCCCACGGGCGCGGCATTTGAACGCTCGGGGGTGCTGCCCCCGGCGAGATGGAAGACAACCTCCATCCCTTCGACAGCGCGGGCCAGCGCCACCTGATCCTCGAAGGAGCCGTATATCCACGGCAGACTCGTCGCCGGCTCGCCGAAGCGCGAGACGCGGCCGAAGCCGCGGACCACCGCCCCCTCGGCCAAGAGCGCTTTGATCAGCGCACGCCCGATGAACCCCCCGCCGCCTAGGACGACGCAGGAAACGCCTTGCAGCGATCTAGGCATCGGCATTTGCGACGCGGCTTTTCAGGTGCGCTTCCATGGCCGAGACCATCTGCTCGGTCGAGAAGCTGCGGGCACGCTCGGCTCCTGCCAGCCCGAGGCGTGACGCCATCGCCGGGTCGTCAACCAGCCTGAGCACCGCCTCGCCGAGGCTGCGCGCATCGGCCTTCGGGACGAGAAGACCCGTCTGACCTTCGGTCACGATCTCGACATTGCCGCCGATCGCGGTGGCCACGGTCGGGATGCCCGAGGCCATGGCATGGATCAGCGTCAGCGAGAAGGGCTCGTAAAGCGAGGGAAAGAGGTAGATGTCATGCGAATCGAACAGGCCGGGCAACTCTTCAGGGGCGACGCGTCCGGCAAAGGCGACCTTGCCGGTCAGGCCACTTTCGGCGGCCTCGTTGCGCAGGCGCTCCAGATAGGGCCCGTCGGCCGTATCGCCGACGAGGTTCAGCCGCCAATCGGTCTCGGGTCGCATGCGGACCAAGCGCGCGAGGGCACCAATTGCCGTATGCGCGCCCTTGATTTCGACCACCCGTCCCGCAAAGAGGAGGTCCACCCGATCCTTGCCGATGGCGCGGCTGCGCTTTTGCTCCAGCGGAGGCAGGTCGACGCCGTTATGCACGATGATGGAATGCTGGAATACCAGCCCGCTTGCAGCATAGAACCGCGCCATAAAGCGCGAGCCGAAGATGGCCGAGATATTGGCGGGCAGCGGCTGACTGCCGTTGTCGCGCTCCAGATAGTCCGATTCTGCGCTGCCGCCGTGGACGGCATGACGAAAATAGCTTTTGACGAACTTTGAATTCACCATGGCGCCGAGCCAGTTGTCGGTCAGCATCACCACGATGGGGACGGACAGTTCCGAAAGGCAGTCAAAAAAAGCCTTGCCGAGACCATAGAGATTCCAGCAGAAGATGACATCAGGTCGCACCTGCTTCACCAACTCAGTCAGACTGTGGCGGTTTTGAGCTGAGATCGTTTCGCGCCGAAATTGTGGTCCGTCAAAATCAATATACACCGAATTGCCGATCAGAAGCCGCAACGACTGATATATCTCCTGTTTCGGCCAATGGCTGATTTTGCCGCCGTTGGCACTGGTCAATACTGAAATATCGTGACCCCGATTGCCGAGTTGCGTGGCGACCTGCCAGCAAAGCTCCTCGTAGCCGCCGACCTGATTGGGAGGAAAAAGATTGGAGACGAGCAGGATCCGCATCAAGCAGCCTCGGCGAAGACCTTGTTGCGCCTGACGTGCGCGATAAGCTCGTCATCGACTCGATCGATCCCCTTGGCGTCGAGAAATGCGACCATCAGGTCTACTACACGGGACAAGCCGTGTTTCTCGAGAATCGCCCGAATCTGCCCTGGACGTGGATCATTGGTGCGGTGACCCGCCGGATATTTCAGCCGCAGATAAATTGCTGCGCAGAGCGCCCACTCGAGGCGAACGCTGGCGTGGTTCTCTGAAATCGTATTGGTAGCGTGGAAGCGGTAGTGCATCAGCGGGCGGTCGATGAAGCAAAACCGCACGCCGTGCGCCGCACAGCGAAGAGCAAACTCAAGATCGTGGGCATAGCGCAGCGGCGCGAAGTATCCCATCCGCTGAATCAGGCTGCGCCGCATGAAGAAGTTCGACGTCGTCATCAGGTAATTCGCATCGATCAGCGACACCGCCACGTCGCGGCGATGCTTGAATCCATCGAGCGCCGTTCTGAACCATTGATTTTCGATCGCTATTTCTTGGCCATCGACAAAGGCAATGCCGGACGAAGCAAAATCCGAGCCCTCGTCCAGGTCAAGACAATGGGCAAGGGCGCTAAAACGACCCTTGGCAAAATAATCATCGGAATTCAGAATGGTTACAAACTCACCGGATGCCATTTCGAGCCCACGGTTTATCGTGGCATGAGCCCCGCGGTTTTCATGTTGCAAGAAAGTGATCCGTGGATCGCGGGTCGCCAATATATTCATGACTTCGGCGGAACGATCCTTGGAGCCATCGTCGATCACGATCAGTTCGCGCAGAATATCGCCCTGCGCCAGCACGCTTTCTACCGCCCTGGTAATGTATTTTTCGTGATTGTAAAGTGGGATGATCGTGGTGACGCGATCCATCTGGTTGGCTTTCTCGGTTGGTTCAAAGGGCGCTATGGCAACACCTCTGTTTCAACTGTCTGGGACCGAACCTCAGCCATCCACGAGACCGAGCAGCCCCAAGGCCGTGCAGGACGGTTTCAGCCCGATTCCGTGGCCAGAAACCCGCGAACTCCTGCATGGCGTGTGCACTCCTTGAAGCCTCAAAGGGACCGGCTGGGGACCGTTGCGAATGAGGCCATCTCAAGGCGCATCATTCAACCTGACAATCGATCTGCTAGTCGAGCGCCTGCGCCCGCACCATGTTGGCATACAGGCCGCCCAGGGCCATCAGATCGTCGTGCCGCCCGGATTCGAGCACGCGGCCTTCGGCCAGCACGTAGATCCAGTCGGCGTTGCGCACCGTGCTCAGCCGGTGCGCGATCAGGATCAGGGTCTTGCTGCCGTGCCAGTCCTCGATCGACTGCTGCACCACGCGCTCCGATTCGGTATCGAGCGCCGAGGTCGCCTCGTCGAACACCCAGACGCGCGCGTTCTTGTACAGCGCCCGCGCGATCGCCAGACGCTGCCGCTGCCCGCCGCTCAAGCGGCTGCCGTTGGTACCGATGGTGGCGTTGGGCCCGTCCGGCTGCGCCTGGACGAAGTCCCACAGATTGGCCGCCCGCAGCGCAGCCTCGACGCGCGCCGCATCCTTGGGCTGCGCGTACGCCACGTTGTCCGCGATCGGGCCGTCGAAGAGCACGATGTCCTGCGACACCACCGCGAACTGCCGGCGCAGCGAAGCCTTGCGGATGTCCTGCACGTCGACGCCGTCCAGCGTGATGACGCCTTCCGTCGGGGCGACGAAACCGAGCATCGCGTTGATCGCCGTCGATTTGCCCGAGCCCGAGGGGCCGACCAGCGCGATCGTCTTGCCGGCACCGATGTCGAGGTTCAGGCCGTCGAGCGCGCGGTGCTCGCTGCCGGGGTACTGCACGCGCACGCCGTCGAACTTCAACTCGCCGCGCAGCTTGTCGGGCTCGAGCTCTCGGGTGCCGGTGTCCTGCTCGGGCGGCGTGTCCATCAGCGCGAAGCAGGCCTGCGCGCCGACGAGTCCGGTGACGATCGGCTGTGTCACGTCGGTCAGGTGGCGCATCGGCGCGATCGCAATGATCAGTGCGGTGATGAAGGCGACGAACTCGCCGACCGTGGCTGCACCCTGGTTGGCCTGGTACAGCGCCAGCGTGACGATCATTGCGATGCCGATGCTGGACACCACCTGCGTCATCGGCGTCATCGACGCCGTCGCGGCCACGTTGCGCAACTGCAGGCGCTGCAGCTGCCGGGCCTCCTGGAAGAACCGCTGCCGCTCGAAGTCTTCGGCGTCGAAGGTGCGCACCACGCGCCAGGCACGGCTGACGTCGTCGACGATGCCGATCAGCCGCATCTGCGTCTCCCAGACCCGGCCGCCGACGCGCAGCGCCCGGCGCTGCACCCTGCGCACGATGTAGATCATGGCCGGGATCGTCGCCAGCGACAGCAGCGTCAATTGCCAGTTCAGGTAGATCAGGTAGCCGATCATCGCGATCAGCGTCGTGCCGTCGCGCAGCACGGTCGTCGTCGCGCCGGCCAAGGCCTGTGTCGCGTTCTGCGGGTCGTTGATCACGCGCGAGGCGACCACGCCCGGGCTCATCGTGCTGTACAGGTTGGCATCGGCGCGCATCACCGCGCGCAGGATGTCGGTACGCAGCGCGAGCACCGCCCTCGAGGTCGCCCAGTTCAGCATGTAGGTGCCGCTGAAGGCCAGCGAGCCGCGCAGCATGAAAAGGCCGATGATGAGCAGCGGCACGAGCCAGATGGAGAACCCCATGTCCGGCTTGAAGCCGGTGTCGAAGAGCCTCTTCAGCAGGGCCGGCAACAGCGGGTCGACCGCCGCGGAGAGCATGAAGCAGACCACGCTGAGGACCATGCCCCACTTGTGCGGGCGGATGTACTGCAGGAGCTTGGATGCGGCTTGTCGGTATTTCATGAGCTGCTGAACCCGCCACGGATGCGGCGCGTCGTCAGGCGTTGCCGGGCCCCGGCCGGGCCTGGATGCGGGCGCAAGGGCCCTGGATTGTGCACATCGACATGGCTGTGCATGGGGCGGGCGGGGCCCGCGCTGCGGTGCTGTCGATGCGCGACGGCGCTCACCGGGACGCGATCGCGCGCCTGCATCAGAACGCGAAGCTGGCGCGGCAGCGCTGGCCGACGGCCAGTTCGTGCTCGACGCCGTCGACGACGATGGCGTTCATGCCGAAGGTGATCGCACCGCCGACGCGCGCATCGGCGCGATAGGCGGCCAGCGTGTCGGCCACCGCGTGGCCTTGCACGGCGGTGTCCGGATCGACGTCGGGGATGGTGCAGCGCGCGCAGGGCTTGACCAGCTTCAGCCGCGCCGTGCCTTGCCCGGTGTCGATCTCCAGCCACTCGATGTGGTCCTCGTCGTGCGCGTCGATGCCGTCGAGCACGAGGTTCGGCCGCAGGCGCTGCATCGTCACCGGATCCCGACCCTGCTTCTGCAGCCGGCGGTTCAGTTCGGCCAGCGAGGCGGTGGAGGTGACGAGCAGCGCGAAGGCGTCGGCAAAGGCCGCCTGCCCGATGTGCGCTCCGGTCCAGCGGCTGTCGGACAGGCGGCGGAAATCCGGGTCGAAGCGCACCAGCCGCAGCGGCCGGCCGGCGAAGTCGCTGCACCACTGCGCCGCCAGCGCGCCCATGTCCCAGGCCGGCACGCAGTCGTCCCAGATGCGCACGCGCAGCGCGCTGTCCACGCGATCCAGCGCGACATGCAGGCCCAGCATGCCCGGTGCGCGCAGCACCAGCTCGTCGCGGCGCAGCGTCGGCCGGATCAGCGCCAGCCGCGGCAGCTCGCGCTGCGTGACGAAGTCGCCGCGCGCGTCGACCAGCATCCAGGCGCGGTCCAGGTCCAGCCCCGTTTCCAGCAGCAGGCTGCGCTGCAGCGCGATGCCGGCGCAGGACTTCACCGGGTGGATGTACAGCGAATGCAGCGTGCACTCGAGATCGCTCAAGACTTCACTCCGCGCCTTTCGGGATGGGCAAGGGGTGGGCATTGTGCGGCAGGCCGGGTGCCTACAATCGGCGCGATGAAACGGGTCGATGTGCATGTGCGCGGCGCCGGCGCGGTGGGTTCGTGCCTGGCGCTGGCGCTGTCTCGGCAGGGCTTGTCGGTGGCGCTGCAAGGCGCCGCGCGCGCCGACGTGCCGCCGCGCGACGACGTGCGCGCCTATGCGCTGAATGCCGCGTCGGTGCAGTTGCTGCGCGAGCTGAAGGTGTGGGAGGCACTGCCGGCCGACGCGCGCTGCGCGGTCTACGACATGCATGTCGAGGGCGACGCCGCCGGCAGCGCACTGGACTTCTCCGCGTGGTCGCAGGGCGTCGAGGCGCTGGCCTGGATCGTCGATGCGGCCGAGCTCGAGCGTGTGCTGGCCTCGGCCGTGTCGTTCGCGCCGCACGTGCAGTGCGTCGGCAGCGACGAGGTGCAGGCGCCGCTGCACGCGCTGGCCGAAGGCAAGGCGTCGAGCACCCGCGGGCAGCTCGGCGTCGCCATGCCGGTGCACCGC
>DAORHX010000074.1:0-13055 GCA_035438245.1 Rubrivivax sp. | reverse complement strand
GCCTCGACCCAGTCGTTCTCGATCAGCCAGCGGCGGATGTTGCTTTCGCCCTGGCCGGCGTCGCCGGTGAACAGAGAAGAGCCGTTGTGCACCTCGGCGATGCGGCTGCCCAGGGCCGAGCCATGATTCATCTTCGACGCCATGTTGGCGAGGAAGAGCATCTGCCCGTCGCTGGAGCGGGTGACCAGCGACAGCTCCTCGCCTGCATGCATGACCTTGAAGCGCGGGTCGCGCATGCCGTCCTTGCCGCCCATGGCCTCCAAGTCCTTCTTCCAACTCTTGCCGTACGGCGGGTTGGCGACCATGAAGTCGAACTCCTGCCCCGGGAAGGCGTCGTGCGACAGCGTCGACCACTCGGCGCCGCCGACGATGTGGTCGGCGCGGTCGTTTCCACTTCCGCCCTCACCCTTGATCAGCATGTCGGCCTTGCAGATCGCGTAGGTCTCGGGGTTGATCTCCTGGCCGTACAGGCGGCTCTCGATCTGCAGGCCGCGCTGGTTGCCGATGGCGGTGAGCGTGGCTTCAGCCACCGTGAGCATGCCGCCGGTGCCGCAGGCGCCGTCGTACAGCAGGTAGGTGCCGGACTTGAACCGGTCCGCCACCGGCAGGAACACGAGGTTGGCCATCAGGCGCACCGCGTCGCGCGGGGTCCAGTGCTCGCCGGCCTCCTCGTTGTTGTCTTCGTTGAACTTGCGCACCAGCTCCTCGAACACCGTGCCCATCGCGTGGTTGTCGATGCCGGCGGGCGAGAGGTCGATATCGGGGTCGAGGAACTTGTTGATCAGCGTGCCCAGGGCATCGGCCTTGGACAGCGTGGGAAGCTGGTTGCGGAACTTGAAGTTGTCGAGGATGTCCTGGACGTTGGGCGAAAAGCCGTTGAGGTAGTCCTCGAAGTCGGCCAGCAGTTGCTGCTGGCTCGCGCGCGACTTCAGGTCGCGCAGCGTGAAGCGCGACGTGTTGTAGAAGGCCTGGCCGGCGGCATCGGCGAGCGCGGCGCGCTGCTCGGTGATGCGCGCTTCGTCGAGCATCTGCTTGGCGTCGAGCACGGCCTGCTTCGTCGGCTCGAGCACGGCGTCCATGCGCCGCAGCACGCACATCGGCAGGATCACGTCGGGGTACTTGCCGCGCTTGAACAGATCGCGCAGCACGTCGTCGGCGATGCTCCAGATGAAGGATACGATTCGGTTGTGCGTCGCCTGGTCCACTGGCGGTGCCTTCGTTGTTGTTTGGCTTGCCCCGCGCGCGGCTTCGAAACCACCTTCCGGACGGACGCTTTGCCGGGGCCAGTGGCCGCTCGCGCCCACGGCACCACGGTCGATGCCCCCTGCGCATTCTCGCTCATCGTGCACGCATGGCGTGGGCCTTCATGCCCGTCGGCATGAGCCGCGGCCATCGCCCGGCGCGACCGGCCTGGGCATGGGCATGGCCACGCTGATCGAGCGCGCGGGCTGAGGCCCGCTGCAGGGTCGCTCAGGCCGGCACGAACACCGGCAGCGGCGGCCCGGCGTCGCTCGGCTGGAAGCGCACCGCGACGCGCTGGCCGATGCGCACCGCATCCGCATCGGCGTCGACGATGTTGCTCATCATCGTCGGGCCCTCGTCGAGCGTCACGTAGGCCACGATGTAGGGCACTTCGGCGCGGCGCATCACGCTGAAGCTGTAGATCGTGCCTTGCCCGCCGGCCTGGTGCCAGCTGGTGCGCACGCTTCCGCAGAACGGGCAGCCGTCGCGCGGATAGTGATGGTGCTCGCCGCAGTCGTCGCAGCGCTTGACGAGCAGCCGGCCCTCGGCGGCAGCCTCCCAGAACGGGCGGGTTTCGGGATAGACGGTGGGCGCCGGCATCGTGCGCCGGCCGATGAGCAGGCTCATGCGCGCTCCAGGATGAGGGTGGCACTGCCGTGCCGCGTGCCGAGCGATCCGCCGGTGCCGTGCGCCAGCGCGAGCCGGCAGTCGGGCACCTGCACCTTCGGGTGCGCTTCGCCGCGCAGCTGGCGCACCGCTTCGACGACCTTGGTCATGCCGCCGCGGTTGCCGGGGTGGTTGTTGCACAGGCCGCCGCCATCGGTGTTGAACGGCAGCTTGCCGGTGCCCGAGATCAGGTTGCCGTCGGCCACGAAGCGGCCGCCCTGCCCCTTGGCGCAGAAGCCGAGATCCTCGAGCGTCAGCAGCACGGTGATCGTGAAGCTGTCGTAGATCGAGGCGTACTGGATGTCGGCCGGCTTCACGCCCGCCTCGGCGAAGGCGGCCTTGCCGGTCCAGGCGGCGCCGGTGGTCAGCAGGTCGACCTTGCCTCCGCTCTGCGCGCGCATGTACTCGCCGGTGCCCAGCACGTTGACGACCGGGCGCTTCAGGCTGCGCGCGATCTCGGGCTTGACGACGACAAGCGCGCCGCCGCCGTCGCTGATCACGCAGCAGTCCAGCCGGTGCAGCGGGTCGGCGATCATCGGCGAGCCGACGACGTCCTTGACCGTGACGACGTCGCGCACCATCGCGTGCGGGTTGTGCTGCGCATGGTGCGACGCCGCGACGCGGATCCACGCGAGCTGCTCGCTCGTCGTGCCGTGCTCGTGCATGTGGCGCATCGCCGCCATCGCGTACATGTTCACCGTGGTCGGCGCGTACGGCAGCTCGAACGGCACGTCGGGCGCCGGCCCGTAGTTGCGTGGCGCGGTGCCGGTCGCCATGCCTTCGGCCTTGGGACGGCCGGCCAGCGTGATCAGCGCCACGTTGCAGCGCCCGGCGGCGATCGCCGCAGCGGCGTGCGCCACGTGCGCCACGTAGGACGAACCGCCGGTCTCGGTGGTGTCCACGTGGCGCAGCTTCAGGCCCAGGTAGTCGACCATCGACAGCGCACCCAGGCCCGGCGCGTCGCCGGCGCAGAAGTAGCCATCGACCTCGGCGAGCGTGAGCCCGGCGTCGGCCAGCGCGCCGCGCGCCACCTCGGCGTGCAGCTGCGCGACCGACTTGTCGTCGGCGCGGCGGATCGGGTGCTCGTAGGCACCGGCAATGCAGGCGGTCCGCTTCAGGCTCATGCCGCTGCCCCTGCGGGCTTGACCGTAGCGGTGCCCTTGATCACGTCCTGCCCCTTCGCATTGCGCACCCACACGTCGTAGACCGGCGGCGTGCTGCCGATGCGCAGTTCGCCGCCGCCGGTCACGTCGTCGTCGATGCGCACCGGCTGCACGAAGCGGATCTCCAGGTGCACGCGGTTCAGCGCATCGACGCCGAGCGTGTTCTTCAGCGCCTGCCAGATCAGCGCGACCGACATCGTGCCGTGGGCGATGATGCCGCCCATCGGGCTCTTGGCGGCGAACGCCTTGTCGACGTGGATCGGGTTGTAGTCGTTCGTCACCGCCGCGTACTTCATGATGGTGTCGAAGTCGACGTGCTTGGTCGACGGCTTCAGTTGGGCGTGCATTCGCGTTCCCTCCTACTGCGCCACCAGCGTCGTCATGACGCCGGTGAACAGCAAGTCGTTCGATCCGACGGCGCGCGTCTCGCTGCGCACGCGCACCCACTTGCGGTCCTTCTTGATCTCCTTGTCGAGACACCACACGTCGGTGCGCAGCGTCTCGCCGATGCGCGGCATGCGGCGCACGTCGAAGGTCTGGCCGCCGTGCACGCCGCCCGGCGGGCGCGGCGCGTTGAGCGTGAGCACGGCGTCGATGACGATCATCGCCAGCATGCCGCCAGGCATCACGCCGGGGTCGGCGTCGTTCGGGTAGACGCCGCGCCACTTGGCGATGGTCGATTCGTCGACCGCAAAGTCGCGCGAGCCGTAGTGCTTGCCCGGCTCGTAGTGGGCGTAATTAAAGACTGGCAAGTCGCTCATGCAGGCTCCACCTGGGGAATTTTCTGGTCGCTGCCGGGGCGCGATTCGAAGCACACGCGCACCGGCATGCCGATGCGCACCGTCGCCGGGTCGCAGCGCAGCACGTTGCACATGAAGCGGAAGCCCTCGTCGAGGTCGACCAGCGCCAGCACGTACGGCGCATCACCCGCGAAGGCGGGCAGCGCCGCGCGGTGGATCACCGAGAAGCTCGCGATGCGCCCGCCGCCGGCCGCCTTCTGCCAGCGCAGGTCGGTGGCCCGGCAATGCACGCAGGCCGAGCGCGCGTAGAACTGCGCCTTGCCGCATGCGCCGCAGCGCTGGTAGCGGAACTCGCCGAGGTTGGCGCCTTCCCAGTAGGTGCGGCTGATGCCGTCGGGCACGGGAACCGGCTTGGCTTGGACTTCGGCCACGTCAGGCCCTCCCCATGATGAGCGAGCAGTGGCCCGAGAAGATGCCGCCGAGCGTGTGCGCGAGCGCGACCTCGGCATCCTTCACCTGCCTGGGCCCGCACTCGCCGCGCAACTGCCGCACCGCCTCGACGACATGGAACATGCCGCCCGCCGCACCCGACGAACCGTACGAGAGCAGCCCGCCGTTGGTGTTGACCGGGAAGCGCCCGCCGATGGCGAACTCGCCGGCCAGCGCGGCCGGACCCGCCGCACCGCGTTCGTAGAAGCCCATCGACTCGAGCGTGATCAGCAGCGTGCTGGTGAAGCAGTCGTAGATGTGCGCGCAGTCGACGTCGGCGTGCTTCAGCCCGGCGTGGCCGAGCGCGTCGGCGACCGATTCGCGGCAGCCGAATTCGATCAGCGAGGGCGCGGCAAAGATGTGCTCGTGCGTATGGCCCTCGCCGGTGCCGAGCAGTTCGACCGCGCGCTTGGGGCCATCGCGCCCGGTCTCGCCGGCGCTGACGATCACCGCCGCCGCGCCGTCGGAGACGAGGCAGCAGTCGAGCATGCGCAGCGGCGACGCGATCACCTTGGACTTGCGCACGTCGTCCATCGTGATCGGCTTCTTCATGTGCGACTGCGGGTGCAGCGCCGCGTTGGCGCGCTGGTTCACCGCCACCGCGGCCAGGTGGTCGCCGTTCAGCCAGCCCTCGTGGAAGTACACCTGCGCGGCCATCGCGAACGCGGCCGGCACGCTCATGCCGTAGGGCTGCTCGTACTGCGCGTGGCCGACGTCGGCGAGCGCGGCCTGCACCTTCTCGCCCATGCCGGTGAGGCGGTTGTCGCCGGTCACGCACAGCACATGGCGGCACACGCCCGAGCGCACCAGCGACTCGGCATGCCGCACCAGCAGGCCCCCGGTCATGCCGCCCATGCAGATCGAGGCGTTGATCTTGGGGCGGAAGCCGAGGTACTCGGCGAGCACGCCGCCGAGCATCAGCTGCGGCGACGCGAACGAGTACGCGGTGAGCAGCCCGTCGATGTCCGACAGCGCCAGCCCGGCATCGGCCAGCGCGCCGAGCGTCGCCTCGGTGTGCAGCGACATGCAGGTGCTTTCGGGCAACGAGCCCACCTGCGTGTCGTGCACCCCGCTGATGATCGCTTTTCTGGCCATGTTCTCCCTTTGGATCAGGCCGGCAGGCTGACACGCACGTCGCGCTGCAATCGGCGCAACTGCTCCGCAGCACCGTCGACCAGGTCGCCCATGATGTCCGCGGCCGGCCGGCGCGCCTTCACCATGCCGCCGGCCTGGCCGGCGATGTTGTAGAAGAGATCGTGCCGCCCTGCCGCGAGCGCCGCGGCGAGGAAGTCTTCCATCAGGATGCGCTGGTGCGGCGTCTCCAGCGTCGGCAGGCCCGACTCGGCCCAGGCCTGCGAGACCTCGCTGTGGAAGGCGCGCACCGTCTTGCCCGTCCAGATCTTGCTGATGCGGAACGCCTCGGAGTCGGAGGCGACGATCTGGTCCTTGCAGCCATCGAACAACGCGCACTCGTCGGCGACGAGGAACGCGGTGCCGATCCACACCGCCTGGGCGCCGAGCGCGAGCGCCGCGACGATGCCGCGCCCGTCGGCGATGCCGCCGGCGGCCAGCACCGGCGTCGGGCTCACCGCATCGACCACCTGCGGGATCAGCGGCAGCGAAGCCACCGTTCCGGTGTGCCCGCCCGCCTCGGTGCCCTGCGCCACGATGGCATCGACGCCCGACTTCTTCTGCCGCACGGCATTGCGCACCGAGCCCGACAGCCCGATCAGCTTCATGCCCTGCTCGCGCGCCCGCGCCAGCAGGAAGTCGGGGTCGCCGAGGCCGGCGGCGAACACCGGCACGCGCTCCTCGAAGATGACCTCGAGCACGGACTTCGCGTACTCGATGTTCACCACCGTCTCGTCGGCCGGCTTCACGTCCGGCAGCCCGTAGCGGCCGATCAGTTCCTGCACGAACGCGGCGTGCTTCGGAAAGCGCGCGCGGATGTCCTCGCGCACTTCGGAGCGCGTCGGCGGCGCGTCGGCGATGCGCGCCGGCAGCAGCAGATCGACGCCGAAGGGCCGGTCGGTCAGCGCGCGCACCTCGCGGATGCGGCGCCGCGTTTCCTCGGGCGACAGCGCCGAGCAGCCGAGCACGCCCAGGCCACCGGCCTGCGAGACTGCCGCCACCAGCGCCGGCGGCGTGGCCCGACCGCCCACGCCCATGCCGGCGAGGAAGATTGGCACCTCGATGCCCCAAGCGTCGCAGAACGCGTTGCGCAGCATGGCGCGGCTCATCACGCGCCGTTCACTTGAACTCGGGCTTGCGCTTGGCGCGGAAGGCGGCGACCCCTTCCCTCACGTCGTCGGTCTGGAACAGGAACGGGAACGCGTCGACGGCGTAGCGCATGTCGTCGCCGCCGATGCCGTGGTTGTAGAAAGACTTGGCCATCTGCAGCGCCATCTGCGGCTTGGCCGCGAGCTTCTCGGCGAAGGCCATCGCCTCGTCCATCAGCTTCTCGTGCGGCACGGTACGCAGCGCGATGCCCAGGGCAACCGCCTCGGCCGCCGGGATCGGATCGCCGAGCATGCTGAGTTCCTTGGCCTTGGGCCGGCCGACGATCTGGTGCAGCCGCAGCAGCGCAAAGCCCGGCAGCAGGCCGAGCTGGATCTCGGGCACGCCGAACTTCGCGCGCTCGGAAGCGAGGATGAAGTCGCAGGCGATCGCCAGCTCGAAGCCGCCACCGAAGGCGAAGCCGTTGACGGCCGCGATCAGCGGCTTGCGGCAGCGTTCGGGCGCCTCGAGCACCGGCAGCACGCTGGCGATGAAGTCGCGCGCCTGCTCGGGCGTCTCGGGGAAGGTGCTGATGTCGGCGCCGGCGCAGAAGGCCCTGTCGCCGCGGCCGGTGAGGATGCCTACCCGAATCTCGGGATCGGCCTCGATCCGGGCCAGGCCCTCGGTCACGCCCTGGCGGATGCCGAGCGAGATCGCATTCAGCTTGGCTGGCTCGTCCAGCGTCAGGACGGCGACCTTGCCCTTCTTCTCGAATTCGACGCTGCCGATGCGCATGCTGCACTCCTTGCTATGTCTTCGCAGCCTAACAAACGTTTGCCAGAAGAGTCAACCCGGGATCACGCCGCGCCGGCTGGCTGGCGCAGGCCCCCGTAGCTCACCCAGGGAACCGCAACGAGATAGCCGGCGTCGACGGGCAGGTTGATGCCCGTGATCGCCGAGGCCTGCGCCGACGCGAGGAAAGCCACCGCGTGGGCGATCTCGCGCGGCTCGATCAGCCGGCCCAGCGCGCTGTTGCCGGACATCGAGCCCGGTGCCAGCGTCCGCGTCGCGATGCCCTTGTCCAGCGCCGGCGTGGCGGTGAACCCGGGCGACACCGCATTCACGCGCACGCCCTTGGGCCCCCATTCCGCCGCCAGGCACTCGGTCAGGTTGATGACACCCGCCTTCGCCGGCCCATAGGCATGCAGCGGTCCCGAGCCCATGCCGGCGACCGAGGCGATGTTGACGATCGCGCCGCCACCCGCGCGCGCCATCAGGGCGCCGAAGCGCGCGCAGCACAGGTAGGTTCCGCGCAGGTCGATGCGCGCGACGAAGTCCCATTCGCGCAGCGTCAGCTCCTCGGGCGGCAGCGTTCGCTGCAGCACGCCCGCGCTGTTGACCAGCACCTGCGGCACGCCGCACTGCGCCTGCACGGACGCGACGGCCGCGTCCACCGAGGCGTCGTCGCCGACGTCCAGCGCCACCGCCACGCCGCCGCACGCGGCGGCCACGGCCTGCGCGGCGGGCAGGTTGCGGTCGGCCACCACCACGCGCGCGCCCGCCGCGGCGAGCACCTTGACGCAGGCTTCGCCGATGCCGCTCGCGCCGCCGGTCACCACGGCCAGGCGGCCGGAGAAGTCGATCTGCATGTCACGGGTCCAATACGCTGCGCGCCATCGGGGCGCGCATGAAGAGTTGCCGAACGCCGGACCGAGCTACTGCACGATCGCCCCGTACACGATGTTGCGCAGGATGCTGCGGTATGGCCCCCGATTCTTCGGCGACTGCATCATGAAGACAACGCCCAGCTGTTGCTTCGGGTCGGCCCAGAAGTAGGTACCGCCGGCTCCACCCCAGTTGTACTCGCCGGCGGTCGAGGTGTACGCAGACTCGCCGGCCGCGGTGCGCACCGCAAAGCCGAGGCCGAAGCCATAGCCTGGGCCAGGCAGGTAGAGGTTGCCCTTGGCGATGCCGGTGCCCAGGTGGTCGGAGGCCATGAAGGCCAGCGTGGCCGGCCCGATCACGCGTTGGCCGTCGAGTTGGCCACCATTCAGAAGTGCCTGGACGAAACGCGCGTAGTCCATCGCGGTGCTCGTCAGACCCTGGCCGGCGGGCTCGGCGCGGCGCTCGATACGCGGGTCGTTGAAGTCGACGCCGATGCCGATCACGCGGTCGTCCGGGAACGGCTCCGCCAGCCGCCGCTGCTTCGTCGGGTCAGTGACGTAGAAGGCCGTGTCGGTCATCCCGAGCGGCCCGTAGACCCGTTGCTGCAGCACGGTACTCAGCTTCTTGCCTTCGACGATCTCGACGACGCGGCCGAGCACGTCGGTCGAGTAGCTGTAGTCCCAGGTGGAGCCGGGCTGGAAGCCAAGCGGCATCGTCGCCACGCGGTCCGCGAACTCGGCGTTGCTGATGTCGCCCTCTGCACTGATCTTGGCCTCGACGTAGGCCCGCTTGGCCGCGGTGTTGCCGAAAAAGCCGTAGGTCAGGCCCGACGTGTGGCGCATCAGGTCCTGCACGGTGATCGGCCGCATGGCCGGCACCATCTCGACAGCAGGTGCGGCGCCCGCCACGCCCGGCTTTTCGAGCGCGACCTTCATGTCCTTGAACGCCGGGATGTAGCTGGCCACCGGCGCTTCCAGAAGCAGCCGGCCCTCCTCCACCGCGGCCATCGCCGCGACGGTGGCGATCGGCTTGGTCATCGAGTAAATGCGAAAGATCGAGTCCTTGGCCATCGGCGCGCCAGTGGCCGGGTCCTGCACGCCGAAGGCCTCGTGGTACACGACCTTGCCCTGGCGCACCACGAGCACCACCGCACCCGGGATCTTCTTGCGTTCGACTTCACCCTTGAGCCAAGTGCCGATGCGGCCCAGGCGCTCGGCCGACATGCCGGCCTGCTCGGGCGGGGCGCTCGGTAGGTTGCCGCCCCAGGACGGCTGCACTGCGACGAATGCAGCTGCCAGCATGAGATGGATCAGCTTGACTTGCATGGTGAGGTCTCCTTGTTGCTGTAGGGTGCATGGCTGACGCTGCCATTGTGTCTTGGCAGCTTGAGCAGGCTTCAGGCTGCGCCGGCCGCGCCGGCCAGTTCGGCACGCAGCACGCGCTTGAGCACCTTGCCCGAGGGCAACCGGGGCAGCGTCTCGCGCAGCACCAGTTCGCGCGGCAGCTTGAAGCCGCCGAGCTTGCCGCGGCAGAACGCCTGCAGTTCGTCGAGCGCGAGCGTCGTGCCGGGCCGCAGCACCACCACCGCCGCCACGCGCTCGCCCCACTGCGCGTCGGGCAGGCCGACCGCGGCGGCCTCGAGCACCTGCGGCAGCTGATAGAGCACGCGCTCGACTTCGCTGGAGGCGATGTTCTCGCCGCCGCTGATGATCATGTCCTTCTTGCGGTCGGTGAGGAACAGGAAGCCTTCGGCATCGAGGTGGCCCACATCGCCGGTGCGGAACCAGCCGTCTGCATGAAAGCTCGCTGCCGTCTTCGCCGCGTCGCGCCAGTAGCCCGTGGTGACCTTGGGCCCGCGCAGGCAGATCTCGCCGGTCTCGCCGGCCGGCAGCCGCCGGCCCTCGTCGTCGCACACGCGCAGTTCGACGTGCGGCAGCGCACGGCCCGTCGAGCCGATCTTCTCGATCTCGCGGCCGGCCTCCATCAGCGTGTCGCCGGAGCAGCTTTCCGTGAGGCCGTAGCCGTCGATGTAGCGGCCTCGCTTGAACAGCGAGCCGAAGGCGCGGATGCGTTCTTCCGGCGTGCGCTCGCCGCCGCCGATCTGCCAGCGCAGGCTGGACAGGTCGTAGCGGTCACGCTCGGGCAGCGCCAGCAGGCGGTTCAGCATCACCGGCGCCATCCAGGCCGCGGTGAGCTTCTCGCGCTCGATCAGCGCCAGCGTCGGGCCGGGCTCGAACTCGCGCATCACCGCGAGCAGGCCGCCGGTCTGCAGCAGCGCGAGGCCCGGCAGGTCGAAGGCGCCCACGTGGTACAGCGGGCCGACGACGAGCAGCCGCTCGCTGCCCGACAGGCCGAGCACCGTGATGTGGTCCAGGCACTTCCAGTGGTAGTTGGCGTAGGTGTGGATCACGCCCTTGGGCCGGTCGGTCGTGCCCGAGGTGTACATCAGGCGGAACAGGTCCTCGGGCCGCCGCACGCAGGGCTCCCGCACGGGCTCGGCCGCCGGGCCGATGCGCCGGCTGTCGGACTGCGCGGCCTCGTCGACAACCACCACGTTGCTGAACGCGCCGGCCAGCGCGCGCAACTCGTCATCCACGCACATCAGCTTCACGCCGGCATGGCCGACGATGTAGGCCACCTCGTCGGCGCCCAGCCGGTAGTTGATGGGCAGCAGCACGGCGCCGAGATGGCTCACCGCGAGCGAGAGCTCGATGAAGGCGGCGCTGTTCTTCATCAGCAGCGCGACGATGTCGCCCTCGCCGATGCCGCGCGCGCGCAGGCTGCCCGCGGTGGCGGCCACACGCTCGGCCAGCGCGCCGTAGCTCAGTCGCTCGTCGCGGTACAGCAGCGACGGCCGATCGGGCTCGGCGCGCGCCCAGCGCAATACCGCGGCACTCAGGTTCACCATCGTCGGCTCCTCGTGCGCGCGTCAGTAGGAGCGCGGCATGCCCAGGTCGTGGTTGGCCACGTAGTTGAGGATCATCTCCTCCGATACCGGCGCGAAGCGGAACAGCCGCGCGTCGCGCCACAGGCGCTCGACGTGGAACTCGCTCGCGTAGCCCATGCCGCCCATCGTCTGCATCGCGCGCTCGGTGGCGCGCGCCACCGCCTGTGCCGCCAGCAGCTTGGCGGCATTGGCCTCGCTGCCGTAGGGCAAACCCATGTCGCAGTTCGTGGCTGCCTTGTGGTTGAGCAGCCGCGCGGCCTCGATCTCGACATGGCACTGCGCGAGCGGGAACTGCAGCCCCTGGTAGCTCGACACCGGCTTGTCGCCGAAGACCTTGCGCTCGTTGGCGTAGTTCACCGCGAGGCGGATCGCCAGCTCGCCGGTGCCCGCCAGTGCGGCGGTGGTGACGATGCGCTCGGTGTTGAGCACGTCGAGCAGCTCGTGCCAGCCGCGGTGCAGCGTGCCGACCAGCTCGTCGGCGCGGATGCGCACGTCGTCGAAGAACACGCTGCTCGAAGCCAGCGTGCGCGTGCCGACCTTGTCGATCGCGGTGTGCGTGAGGCCCTTGCGGTCGACGTCGATCATGAACATCGACAGGCCGTCGCTGCGCGACTTGCACTCGGCGAGCTTCTTCGTGCGCGCGACGACGAGCATCTTGGCCGCGTCGGGCACCGCGGTGATCCAGATCTTGCGGCCGTTCAGGCGCCAGCCGTCGCCGTCGGCTTCGGCGTAGCTGCGCAGCTCGAGGGTGTTGGTGCCGGCGTCGGGCTCGGTCAGCGCCATGCAGCAGTTGATCTCGCCCGAGACGATCTTCGGCAGCAGCTCGGCCTTCATCGCCGGCGTGCCGAACTTCGAGAGCGCGACGCCGCCAAAGATCGGGTTGACCATGAACAGCTGGCCGACGGTGGCGCCGCCGCCGCACGCGGCCAGCGTCTCGACCACCAGCGCCAGCTCGAGCATGCCCAGCCCCGCGCCGCCCACCGACGTGGGCAGCGCCGCGCCGCACAGGCCGGCGTCGCAGACCGCGAGCCAGAACTCCTTCGGGAAGGCCTTGGCCGCGTCCTGCTTGCGCCAGTACTCGGTGCCGAAGCGGTCGCCGACCTTGCGGGCGGCCTCGATCATCAGCTTCTGTTCGTCGGTGAGTCTGAAGTCCATCGTCGTGCTCCGGAGGTTTGCTTTCGTCAGTCGAACAGCAGGCGCGTCGGGTGCGCGAGCGCGTCGACCATGGCGGCCAGCAGGGTCGCGCCGGCCACGCCGTCGAGCACGCGGTGGTCGACCGACAGCGTGAGCGTGATCTCGCGGTGCAGCGCCGGCGCGCCCTGCGCGTCGGGGCGGAACAGCTCGCGCACCACGCCCACGCCGAGGATCATGGCCTGCCCCGGCACGATGATCGACGCCATCGCCGCGAGGCCGTGCATGCCCGCGTTGGAGACGGTGATCGCGCCACCGCCCATCTCGTCGGCACCCAGGCGCCCGTGGCGCGCACGCTCGATCAAATCGTTCGCCTGACGCGCCAGCGCGCCCAGGCCGAGCCGGCCGGCGCCGCGCACCACCGGCACGATGAGGCCGCGCTCGGTGTTCACGGCGATGCCGACATCCGGCGCGTCGAGCAGCAGCGCGCCTTCCTCGCACCAGACGCGGTTGAGATCGGGGTGCGCCACGAGTGCGCGCCCGACAGCCGCCACGATGAAGTGGTTGAGCGTGATGCGCGGCTCGGCCTCGGGGTCCTTCAGCCGCGCGAACAGGTCGAGCAGCGCCGAGACCTCGGCCTCGCGCGCGAGATAGAAATGCGGCACCTGCTGCTTGACCGCGACGAGGCGCGCGGCGATACCGCGCTGCAGCGCGTCGAACGGCAGCACCCGGCTGCCCGAAGGCGCCGCGGGCGGCTTCGACGCCGGCACGAGCGGCGCGGCGAGCGGCGCGGCG
>DAORHX010000073.1:0-13316 GCA_035438245.1 Rubrivivax sp. | reverse complement strand
GCGCGAGGCGGCGCTGAACAGCCTGCAGCTCGGCCCGGCGTCGCGCCTGGCGCAGCAGGCCGGAGCGGCGCATGCCGAAACCCTCGTCGCCGCGATCGAGCGTGCACTGGCGCCGCTGGCCGCGGCCGACGGCTCGGTGGCGCTGGGCGGATCGGCCTGGGTGGTCAGCGCGCGCAACCCGGGCTGATCATTCCTCGATCAACACGTCGGCGGCGATGCGCCGGCGCTGCAGCACCAGCAGCCAAGCGGCCCAGGCGAGCGACAGCAGCAGCACCAGCGCGCCCAGCTTGTGCGTGGTGGCGCCGATGAACTGCGCGCGCGGCAGCAGGCCCAGCGACTCGAACAGGAAGATCCAGTCGTGGCCACCCTGCTCGCCGACGCTGCCGTTGAGCAGCGTCAGCTGCGGCTGCAGCGCGTCGTACATGTAGGGCGCGACGTCGAGCAGCGACACGCCCAGCAGCCACAGCCCGAACGCGGCACCGAAGGGGTCGCGGTTCTTCCACAGGAAGGCGGCGACGATCAGCGCCGGCAGCAGCAGCTGCGCCAGCGTGCCGCCGAGCACGCCGACCCAAGCACCGAAGATGCGGAAGATCACGTGGCCGGCCTCATGGAAGATCAGCAGCGGCCCGTGCAGGAACGACTGGCCGATCTCTCCGGTGCGGTAGTCCATCGCCATCAGCACCCAGCCCCACCACGCGAAGCACGCCAGCAGCGCGGCGCGCGGCCACCAGCGCCAGGCATCGACACGCTCGGGCACGTGCAACCACAGCGACGAAGGCGCGCTGCGCGCTGCGGCGTGCGCGCGCCGCACCGGCGGTGCGCGGCCGACCTTGGCCAGGATCACGCCGCAGGCCGGGCAGGCTGCGGGAAGCGACTGGTCCTGCGGCAGCGGCCTGTGGCCGCATTTCGGGCAGCGCGAGAAGCGATATTCGCGCCGCGCGGTCATGCGCGCTTCGGGCCGACCCGGCCTCGTCGACGCGCGGCGCGTCGGTCCCGCACTGCCGCTGCCCCGGTGTCAGCGGTCGCTGAACGTCGGGGCGCGCTTTTGCTGGAAGGCGGCGACGCCTTCGGCGAAATCGTGCGCACGGCCCAGCTCGCGCTGCAGGCTGGCCTCGAGCGCCAGCGCCTGCGCGTAGTCGAGCATCGACGCGCTGTCCATGGCGATGCGCGTGTCGGCCAGCGCCTTGGTCGGCAGCGCCGCCAGCTTGGTCGCCAGCGCCAGCGCACTGTCCATCAGCGCCGCATCGTCGACGCATTGCCAGATCAGGCCCAGGCGCTGCGCCTCTTCGGCCGGCAGCTTGTCGCCGGTCAGCGCCAGGCCCAGCGCACGCGCGCGGCCCAGCAGCCGCGGCAGCAGCCAGGTGCCGCCGCAGTCGGGGACCAGGCCGATCTTCGAGAAGGCCTGGATGAAGCTGGCGCCGCGCGCGGCGACCACCATGTCGCAGCCGAGCGCGAAGTTGGCGCCGGCGCCCGCGGCCACGCCGTTGACCGCCGCCACCACCGGCACCGGCATCGAGCGGATGCGCAGCGCCAGCGGCGTGTAGTGCCTGTCGATCACCGCGCCGACGTCCGGCGGCGCACCATCGGGCGCGCTCATCTGCGGATCGTTCAGGTCCTGGCCGGCGCAGAAACCGCGCCCTGCGCCGGTGACGATGAGCGCGCGCACCGCGCTGTCCTCGGCCGCCGCGTTCAGCGCCGCCAGCAGCTGCACGTGCATCGCCCCGGTGAAGCTGTTCAGCGCGGCGGGGCGGTTCAGCGTCAGCGTGCGCACCGCACCGTGCGTGGCCACCAGCACCAGGTCCTGTTCCATCGTCTCGCCTCCTTCGCCGCGCAGGATACAGCGCGCAGGCATCACCAGCTCTCGATCCAGGGGCGCAGCTCGGTCTCGTGCGTCCAGGCGTCGCGTGGCTGGACATGGATCTGCCAGTAATGTTCGGCGATGTGGTCGGGGGCCAGGATGCCCTGCTGCGCCTTCAGCGCGTAGCGCTCGGGGAAGTTGCTGCGGATGAATTCGGTGTCGATGGCGCCGTCGATCACCGGGTGCGCGACATGGATGCCCTTCGGCCACAGCTCGCGCGCCATGCTCTGCGCCAGCGCACGCAGCGCGTGCTTGGCGCCGGCAAAGGCGGCGAAGCCCTCGCGGCCGCGCAGCGAGGCGGTGGCGCCGGTGAAGATGATCGTGCCGCGGCCGCGCGGCAGCATCGCACGGGCGACCTCGCGGCCCATCAGGAAGCCGGCGAAACAGGCCATCTCCCAGACCTTGAAGTACACGCGCGAGCTCGTCTCGGTGATGCCGAAGCGCACGTTGGCGCCGATGTTGAACACCGCCACCTCGATCGGCGCGATCTCGCGCTCGATCTTCTCCACCAGCGCGACCATCTCGGGTTCCTTGCGGGCGTCGCTGCCGAAGGCATGGGCCTGGCCGCCGTCGGCTTCGATCTGCTGCACCAGCGGCCGCAGCTTGTCGGCGTCGCGCCGCGTGACGCAGGCGATGAAACCCTCGCGTGCGAAGCGCCGCGCGACGGCGCCGCCGGTGGCATCGCCGGCGCCGATCACCAGGATCGCCTTCCTGTGCGTCATGGGCTGCGTCTCAACATCCGCGGAACACCGCGGCGCGGCGCTCGACGAACGAGCGTATGCCTTCGGCGGCATCGGCGCTGGCCAGCACACGCTCGCGGATGCGCGGCACGGCGGCGATCGCCGCCACCTCGCCGGCTTCGATGAAGCGCTGTCCAGCCTCCTTGGTCACCTGCACGCCCAGCGGCGCGTTGCCGGCGATCGTCCCGGCCAGCGCCAGCGCGCGCTCGATCTGCGTGCCGGCCGGCACGACCTCCTGCACGAGGCCGATGCGCAGCGCCTCGGCGGCCGAGAACTCGTCGCACAGCATCAGGTGATACATCGCATTGCCCCAGCCGGCACGTTCGACATAGCGGAAGTGTGCCCCGCCCAGCGGCGCGATGCCGCGCTTGGCCTCCATCTGGCAGAAGCGGCTGTCATCGGCAGCGACGACGATGTCGCCGGCCAGCATCATCTCGATGCCCACCGTGTAGACGATGCCCTGCACGGCAGTGACCAGCGGCTTGCGGCAGCGCTTGGCCATGCCGAAGGGGTCGACGTTGCCTTCGGGCAGCGGCTTCGCGCTGGCCTTCGGGCCGAAGAACTGCGGCATGTCCAGCCCGGCGGTGAAGTGATCGCCGGCCGCGCAGAGCACGCCCACCCACAGCGCGTCGTCGGCGTCGAGATCGGTCAGCGCGTCCGACAGCTGGCGCAGCATCGCCGGGCTGAAGGCGTTCTTCTTCTCCGGCCGGTCGATGACGATCTTCAGGATGCGGCCCTGGCGCTCGGCATGGACGCGGCCTTCGGTAGCGGATTCGGACATGAACACTCCTTCTGCATGATGTTTGTCATGCAGAAGGATGATGAACATAATCCAGCTTGTCAAGCGAATTCGCAGGAGACCGTGATGGGCCATTCCCAGGCCGACAAGGCCGACAGCCGCGAGCGCATCCTGAAGCAGGCCGCCGAACAGATCCGCGACGCCGGGCTCGAGTCGCTGAGCGTCGGCCCGCTGATGCGCAGCGTGAACCTGACGCATGGCGGCTTCTACGGGCATTTCGCGTCGCGCTCGGAGCTGCTGGCGCAGGCGCTGGAGCGGGCGCTGCAGGACGGCGCCGCGGCATCGATGGCCGCGATCGGCGCCACGCCCGACTACCCGAAGCTGCTGCGCAGCTACCTGAGCCGCAAGCACCGCGACATGCGCCGCAACGGCTGCGCGATCGCCGCGCTGGCCTCCGACGTGGCGCGCGCCGACGAGGCGTCGCGCGAGGTGATGTCGCAGCACATCGAGCACGTCGTGCAGCGGCTCGCGCCGGCGATGGGCACGCAAGACCGCGAGCGTGCGCTGTTCGCCGTCAGCGCGATGATCGGCGCGCTGCTGGTGTCGCGCGTGTTGACCGACCCCGCCAAATCCGATGCCTTGCTGGCCGAGGCACGCGAGCAGCTCGCGGCGCTGGCGGCGGAGGCGGATTCGCATCCAGTTGCATAGCAACGCGAAGCGGGTGACCGCTGCCCGCCGTTGGGTCGCGCCTCGAACGAGGCGTCAGCCGTCGTTGCGCCGAGACTTCCAGTAGCCGGGCTTCCTGGAGAATGGGGCGAGGGCCAGGATGAAGACCTCATCGCGGCGGTCGAGATAGACGACCGAGAAGGGAAACTTCTTTGGGGTAGTAACGCCGCGCACCGTACTTGTACGTCGTGCCCATCGCAGGGAACTCGGCAGCGAGTGCGACGGCATCTTCGACGGCCTTGACGAACCGTTCGGCCAGGGCCTTGCCGACCGCGTTGTAGTAGAGCGTCTCGTGCGCGATTTCGGCCTTGGCCTCATCGTGAAACCGAACCGGCTTCACTTGATCAGGCGGCGAACTTCGGCGAAGACTTCTTCGGCGGGAATGAGCTTGGCCGTACCGTTGTCGATCTCAGCGACGCGGCGCTTGATCTCCTCGTCCCAGGCCGCTTCCACGTCGGCATCAACTTCCTGGACCGTGGCCAGCAGTTCCTCGGCAAGTTGAACTCGCTCTTCCGGAGAGAGAGAAAGGGCCTTGCGCGAAAGTTCTTCGACGAGGATGGACATGGAACCTCCGTTCACAGACAGTGTAGCGCCGAGGGCCTGATGCGCTGCTGAGCACGGCGCACGAGCAGCTTGCCGCGCTGGCGCCTGGCGCGGGTTTGCATTCAGTTGCGCAGGAACCCAAGTTGGCGATTGGCGCGTTGTCCGTCGACCGTTACGGCAGGCGCAAGAGCAACAGAAATCTGGGACCGGCCATGTACCTTCAGATGGCTTCCGCCAAACGCTGTGGGACAGTACCCTCTCCCGTCGCGGCATCGGTGACATAGCCCGATACTGCTCGCAGAAGGATGCCGACGGTTTCAGCATCACTACCAATGGCTCGGCTATCAACGCGCCGCCACCCCCAGCCAGGCATCCAGCGGCGTCGGGTCGCGCAGCAGGTCTTCGCTGCGGGCGCGGCAGGCGATGCCGCCGCGGTCGAGCACGATCGCGTCGTCGGTGACGCCCAGCACCATGTGCGGATGCTGCTCGACGACGATCGACGACAGGCCTTCGTCGCGCGCGACGCGGCGAATCGCACGCAGCAGCTCCTCGACCAGGATCGGCGCCAGCCCTTCCAGCGGCTCGTCGAGCAGCAGCAGCTTCGGGTTGACGACCAGCGCGCGCGCGAACGCCAGCATCTGCTGCTCGCCGCCGGACAGCTGCGTGCCGAGGTTGCGGCGCCGCTCCTGCAGCCGCGGGAACAGCTCGTACACACGCTTCGCATGCCACGGCCCGGGGCGCGCGACCGCGCTCAGGTTCTCGTCGACCGTCAGCGACTTGAAGATGTTGCGCTCCTGCGGCACCCAGCCGATGCCGGCCGCGGCGCGCGCGTAGACCGGCAGGCCTTCGATCGTGCGGCCGGCCAGCGCGATGCGGCCGGCATGGCGCGTGGTCACGCCGACCAGCGTGTCGATCAGCGTCGTCTTGCCGGTGCCGTTGCGGCCCAGCAGCGCCAGCGAGCGGCCGGCGCCGAGCTCGAAGCTCACGCCGTCGAGCACGACCGCCTCGCCGTAGCCGCAGCGCAGACCCTCGACCTTCAGCAGCAGATCAGTGGCCATCGCGCACCACCGCGGTTTCGCCCAGGTAGACGGCGCGCACCCGCGGGTCGTCGGCGATGGCCTGCGGCGGCCCTTCGGTGAGCACCGCGCCGTTGACCAGCACGGTGATCCAGTTGGCGAAGCTGAACACCAGGTCCATGTCGTGCTCGATCAGCAGCACCGACACCGACGCCGGCAGCGCCGCCACCGTGTCCAGGATGTCCTGGCGCTCCGCTGCCGGCACGCCGGCCGCCGGTTCGTCGAGCAGCAGCACCGCGGGCTGCAGCGCCACCGCCATGGCGATCTCCAGCAGCCGGCGCTTGCCGTAGGGCAGCTCGCGCGTCGGCCGCTCGGCCAGCTCGCTCAGGCGGAACTGCTCGAGCAGCGCAGCGACCTCCTGCGCGATCGCCGCGTCGCGGCCCATCGAGCGCCACCAGCGCCAGGCCACGCCGCGCCGGCCACCCACTGCCAGCGCCAGGCTCTGCGTCGGCGTGAAGCTCGCGTAGAGCTGGCTGATCTGGAAGGTGCGCGCCAGCCCCAGGCCGACCCGCTTGTGCGGCGCGAGCCGCGTGATGTCGCGCTCGCCCAGCAGCACGCGCCCCGAGGTCGGCGCCGCCACCCCCGTCAGCTGGTTGATCAGCGTGGTCTTGCCGGCGCCGTTGGGGCCGATCAGCGCGTGGCGCGCGCCGCGCCGCAGCGCCAGCGACACGTCCTGCGTCGCGTTGATGCCGCCGAAGCGCTTGACCAGCCTGTCGGTGCGCAGCACGACGTCGTTCATCACCGGCTCCGCGCGAACCAGCGCGCCGGGCGGAACAGCCGGTCGCGGCCGACCAGCATCAGCAACACCAGGAACAGGCCGATCCAGAAGGTCCAGTACTGCGGCGTGATGGCCGACAGCAGGTCGTGCATCAGCTTGAAGGCGACCGCGCCGAGCAGCCCACCCCACAGCCAGCCGGCGCCGCCGATGATCAGCGCCAGCATCACGTCGGCGCTGCGGTGGAAGTCGAAGACGTCGAGCGAGGCGAAACCGGTGGTCTGCGCCAGCAGCGCGCCGGCGGCACCGGCGATGCCACCGGCCACCGTGTAGACCGCGGCCAGCCGCGCGTTGACCGAGTGGCCCATCGCCGCGAGCCGCAGCCGGTTGTCGCGCAGCGCCTGCACCGACATGCCCAGCGGCGAATGCACGACCACGCGCATGACGACGAAGACGACGAACAGCACCGTCAGCGAATAGAACGAGGCGACGCGCGCGCCGAGGTCGAATTCGAAACGGCCGAGAAGCGGCCCGATGACCACGCCCTGCAGGCCATCGGCGCCGCCGGTCAGGCCGTCGAACCTGTTGGCCAGCTCGTACAGCACCAGGGCCACGCCCATCGTCACCATCAGCCGCGTCAGGTCGGTGCCGCGCACGATCATCGGGCTGGTCAGCGCACCGAGCAGCGCGCCCAGCAGCGTGCCGACAACGAGGCCCACCAGCGGGTCGGGCATCAGGTGCTTGGCGAACAGCGCCGCGCCGTAGGCGCCCAGCCCGAAGAAGGCGGCATGGCCCAGCGAGACGATGCCGGCATAGCCGAGCACCAGGTCCAGCGACAGCGCGAACAGCGCCAGGATGGCGATCTCGTTGATCAGCGCCGCATGCGGCGCGCAGACCAGCGGCGCCGCCCAGATCAGCACCCAGGCGACGACCTCCCACGCACGCCAGCGCGACGGCCGGCGCAGCGCCGCCATCACCTGCTCGACCGGCAGCTTCACTTGGCCCCTCCGCGCGAGAACAGCCCCTGCGGCCGCCACAGCAGGATGGCGATCATCAGCAGGTAGACGATGAACGCGCCGAGCTTGGGCACGTAGTACTTGCCCATCACGTCGGCGATGCCCAGCACCAGCGCGGCGAGCAGCGGGCCGACGATCGAGCTGGTGCCGCCGACCGCGCAGACGATCAGGAAGTACACCATGTACTTCAGCGGAAACGACGGGTCCAGCCCGAACAGGTCGGCGCCGAGCGCGCCGCCCAGCCCCGCCAGGCCGGAGCCGGTGGCGAAGGTCAGCAGGAACACGCGGTTCACCGGAATGCCCAGGCCGGCGGCGACGCGCGGGTCGTCGACCGCAGCGCGCAGCCGGCTGCCGAAGCGCGTGCGCGTCAGCACCGCCTGCAGCGCCAGCGCGAGCACGACACACACCGCGATGATGAAGAGGCGATACGCGCCCATGCCGATGTTCAGCGCACCGCTGCCGAACTCGAAGCGCTGGCGCAGCCACTCGGGCAGCGTGATGTTCTGCTGCGAGCTGCCCATCAGGAAGTCGACGCTGGCCACGGCCATGAAGGTCAGGCCGATCGAGAACAGCACCTGGTCCAGGTGCGGCTTGGCATACATCGGCCGGTAGATCGTGCGTTCGAGCAGCGCGCCGGCCAGCGCGGTGAGCACGAAGGCCACCGGCAGGCAGGCCAGGAACGGCCAGCCGCCGCGCTGCATCAGCAGCACCAGGATGTAGCCGCCGGCCATCGCGAAGGCGCCGTGCGCGAGGTTGATGAAGTTCATCAACCCCATCGTCACCGCCAGCCCGAGCGACAGCACGAACAGCAGCATGCCGTAGGCGATGCCGTCGAACAGCAAGGTCAGCAAAGCCCCCCCCCGAAGCGCCTTCGGCGCTCCCCCCAGGGGGGCAACACCAGCGGCCCGGCATAGCCGGTTCCGCGGTGTTTGCTCGATCTACGGCTCGGCCGCCGGCCATCGCCGCCACGCCTACTTGGATTTGCCGGGGTCCTTCATCTGCTTGATCGCATCGAACTCGACGTTCCACAGCTGGCCGTCCTTCTTCTCGACCTTGCGGATGTACATGTCCTGCACGATGTCGCGCGTCTGCGCGTCGATCAGGATCGGGCCGCGCGGGCTCTCGAAGGTCTGGCCCTTCATCGCGTCCAGCAGCGCCTGGCCACCGGCGCCCTTGCTCTGCTCCAGCCCCTTGGCGATCAGGCGCATGCCGTCGTAGCCGCCGACCGCCATGAAGTTAGGCCGGAACTTGTTCAGCGCCTCGAAGTCGGCGACGAACTTCTTGTTCATCGCGCTCGGGTGCGCCGCCGAGTAGTGGTGCGAGTTGACCACGCCGAGCGCCACGTCGCCCATGTCGTTGAGCTGGTCGTCGTCGGTGACGTCGCCGGTGGCGATCAGCTTGATGCCGGCCTTGTCCAGCCCGCGCTCGGCGAACTGCTTCATGAACTGCGCGCCCTGCCCCGACGGCAGGAAGACGAACAGCGCATCGGGCTTGGCGTCGCGCACCTTCTGCAGCACCGGCGCGAAGTCGGGGCTGCGCAGCGGCGTGCGCAGCTTCTCGACCACCTGGCCGCCGTTGAGCAGGAAGCGGTCGGCGAAGTACTTCTCCGCGTCGTTGCCCGGGCCGTAGTCGGCGACCAGCGTGACCACGCGCTTGATGCCGTTCTTCGGTGCCCATTCGGCGATCGCCACCGCCGCCTGCGGCAGCGTGAAGCTGGTGCGCGTGACGAACGGGCTGGCCTCGGTGATGGCCGAAGTGGCCGCCGCCATCACCACCATCGGCGTCTTGCTCTGCGTGGCGATCGGTGCGATCGCCAGCGCGATCGGCGTCAGGCCGAAGCCGGCCAGCGCGGCGACCTTGTCGTTGACCACCAGCTCCTGTGCCAGCCGGCGCGAGGTGTCGGGCACGCCGGCGTCGTCCTTGATCAGCACCTCGACCTTGCGGTTGCCGATCTTGCTGCCGGTCTGCTGCTGCCACAGCTTGATCGCACCTTCGATCTGCTTGCCGGTGGAGGCCTGCTGGCCGGTCATCGGCAGGATCACGCCGATCTTGATCGGCTCGTTCTGCGCCTGCGCGAGCGGCAGCAGCGTCGCGGCCAGCGCGAGCGACACGGCCAGTTGCCGGACATGGCGGCGTGGGGTCATGGTGTGGCCTTCCGTTGAAGTGTCGATGCGCGCGCATTGTCCGCGTGCGGCCCCGCGGACACGATGCAGGTTTTCGCCAAGCCCGCGGTGCGGCCTCAGCCCCAGACCTCGGCCGCGGTCTCGACCACCAGCGCGAGCTTGCGGCGCTGGTCCTCGACCGCGATGTTGTTGCCGTGCACGGTGCTGCTGAAGCCGCATTGCGGGCTCAGGGCCAGTTGCTCCAGCGGCGCATATCTGGCGGCCTCGTCGATGCGGCGCTTCAGATCGTCCTTGTGTTCCAGTTGCCCGAACTTGGTGGTCACCAGGCCGAGCACGACGACCTTGCCCGGCTTCAGGTAGCGCAACGGGCGGAAGTCACCCGAACGCTCGTCGTCGTATTCCAGGAAGAACGCGTCCAGGTTCATCTCCGACAGCAGCGCCTCGGCCACCGGCTCGTAGTTGCCGGCCGCGGCATGCGTGCTCTTGAAGTTGCCGCGGCACAGGTGCATGGCCAGCGTCATGCCCGCGGGCTTTAGCGCCACCACCTTGTTGATGAACGCGGCATAGCGGTGCGGCAGTTCGTTCGGGTCGTCGCCGCGCTGGCGCGCCGCCTCGCGCATCTTCTCGTCGCACAGATACGCCATGTTGGTGTCGTCCATCTGCACGTAGCGGCAGCCGGCGTCGTACAGGCTGCGCAGCTCGTCGCCGTAGGCGCGCGCCACGTCGTCGTAGAAGGCCGGCTCCAGTTCCGGATAGGCCACCTTGTCGATGCCGGCACGGCCGCCGCGGAAGTGCAGCATCGTCGGGCTGGGGATCGTCACCTTCGGCGTCAGGCCGGCCGCCACCTGGCTCTTCAGGTACTCGAAGTCGGCCTTCTGGATGTCCTTGGCATGGCGCACCTTGCCGGTCACGCGGATCACCGGCGGCGCCAGTTCCTCCGTGCCGTCGGGCTTCCTGATCGTCACCGGGACATCGGTCTTCACGCCACCGAGCTGCTCGAGGAAGTCGATGTGGAAGTAGGTGCGGCGGAACTCGCCGTCGGTGATGCTCTTCAGCCCCACGTCCTGCTGGAACTCGACGATCTCGGCGATCGCCTTGTCTTCCACCGCACGAAGCTGCTCGGCGCTGATCGCCTTCTTGTCGAAGAACTGCTCGCGCGCTTCGAGCAGGAACTTCGGGCGCAGGAAGCTGCCGACGTGGTCGGCGCGGAAGGGCGGGGTGCTGCGAACGCTCATGTCTTCTCCAGTGGATTCGGCCTGACAGCGTGAACGGTAGCGCAGTTTTCGCCTCTTGCGTTGCATACAGTCTCATCCTGAAAACAGGAGCAAACCCTGATGCCAACGACAATCTTCGGCGCAAGAATCGCCGTCCTGTATACATTCGGTATCCAGCCTCGGCAATGAAATCCTTCCCCCTCAACGCCTGGTACGCCGCAGCCTACGACGTGGAAGTCAAGGCCGCGCTGCTCAGCCGCACGATCTGCAACCAGAAGATCGTCATGTTCCGCCGCAGGGACGCGAGCATCGCCGCGCTGGAAGACGCCTGCTGGCACCGCCTGCTGCCGCTGTCCAGGGGCCGGCTGCACGACGACCAGATCACCTGCGGCTACCACGGCCTGGTGTTCGACGGCGAGGGTCGCTGCACGCACATGCCGTCGCAGGAGACGCTCAACCCTGCGGCCTGCGTGCGCGCCTTTCCGGCGGTGGAAAAACACCGCTTCGTCTGGGTCTGGCCCGGCGACCCGGCGCTGGCCGACCCGGCAAAGATCCCCGACCTGCACTGGAACGACGACTCCGCGTGGGCCGGCGACGGCAAGCTGATCCACGTCAAGTGCGACTACCGGCTGGTGCTGGACAACCTGATGGACCTGACGCACGAGACCTACGTGCACGGCAGCAGCATCGGCCAGCTGGCGGTGGCCGAAGCGCCGTTCGTCGCCACGCACGGCCCCCGCACCGCCACCGTGACACGCTGGATGCAGGACATCGATGCGCCGCCGTTCTGGGCCGGGCAGCTGAAACATGCCACCGGCTACGAGGGCCGCGTCGATCGCTGGCAGATCATCCGCTTCGAGGCGCCCTGCACCATCGCCATCGACGTCGGCGTGGCGCCGGCCGGCAGCGGCGCGCCGCAGGGCGACCGATCGCAGGCCGTCAACGGCTTCGTGCTCAACACCATCACGCCCGAGACCGACAAGACCTGCCACTACTTCTGGGCCTTCGCGCGCAACTACTGCCTGGGTGAACAGCGGCTGACGCACGAACTGCGCGAAGGCGTGTCCGGCATCTTCCGCGAGGACGAGCTGATCCTCGAAGCGCAGCAGCAGGCCATCGACGAGCGCCCCGGCTACAGCTTCTACAACCTGAACATCGACGCCGGCTCGATGTGGGCGCGGCGGCTGATCGACCAGTTGGTGCGTGCCGAGACCCCGGCGCACGAGCGCCCGGGTGTGATCCCGCTGCGTGCCGCCCGATGAACGGCACCGACATCGCCGAGCCGTCGCAGACCGCGCGTGTGCAGCTGCGGCTGCGCGAACTCATCCTCGGCGGCGAACTGAAACCGGGCGCACGCATCGCCGAACTGACGCTGGTCGAAAGGCTGGGCGCGTCGCGCACCCCGATCCGCATGGCGCTGGTGCGGCTGCAGGAGGAAGGCCTGCTCGAAGCGCTTCCGCACGGCGGCTTCGCGGTGAAGGACTTCTCCGAGGCCGACATCCACGACGCCATCGAGCTGCGCGGCACGCTCGAAGGCCTGGCGGCACGGCTGGCCGCCGAGCGCGGCGTGACGACGGTGCTGCTGACCGAGGCGCGCGACTGCGTCGAACGCATCGATGCGCTGCTGGCCGCGCCCGAGCTGAGCGAAGAGTCGTTCAGCGGCTACGCGCAGCTGAACGGCCGCTTCCACGAGCTGCTGGCCGAGATGTCCGGCAGCGACGTCGTGCGGCGCCAGCTGCAGCGCGTCAGCACCCTGCCCTTCGCCTCGCCCAACGGCTTCGTGCTGGCGCGCACCACCGGCGCCGGTGCGCGCGACACGCTGGTGGTGGCGCAGGCGCAGCACCGCAGCGTGCTCGACGCGATCCGGCAGCGCGAAGGCGCACGCGCCGAAAGCCTGATGCGCGAGCACGCCCGCAACGCGCACGGCAACCTGCGCGCCGCGCTCGCCGACCACCAGAGCTGGCAGCGCGTGCCCGGCGCCAGCCTGATCCGCCGCCGCCCCACCCGTTGACGCATGAAGCACAACGCCCCCTGGCATAGCGCCACGCTGCGCGCGCAGCACGACCTGAGCCCGAGCGTGCGCGAATTCGAGATCCGCCCCGAGCGCGGCGTGCGCCCGTGGAGCGTGGGCAGCCACCTGGACCTGCGCGTGTGGGTCGACGGCCGCGAGGAAAAACGCTCGTACTCGCTGGTCGGCCTGCCCGATGGCGCGGGCGCCGACGAGGTCTACCGCATCGCCGTGCGCCGTGCCGACGCCGGCCGCGGCGGCTCACGCTGGCTGTGGAGCCTGCAGACCGGCGACGAGATCCTGATCGGCGAGCCGAACAACCACTTCGAGATCGGCTGGCAGGCACCGCACACCTTGCTGGTGGCCGGCGGCATCGGCATCACGCCGCTGCTGGGCATGGCGCAGCTGCTGGCGCGGCGCGGCGCGCCGCTGCGCATGCTGTATGCCGCGCGCTGCGCCGACGAGCTGATCTATGGCGACGCGCTGCGTGCGGCGCTGGGCGACAGGCTGCGCACGCTGTGCAGCGATGCCGGCCAGCGCATCGACCTCGATGCCGAG
>DAORHX010000072.1:0-13322 GCA_035438245.1 Rubrivivax sp. | reverse complement strand
GGCGCGCGGCGGCGTCGCGTTCGTCCTGCGACAGCGCGCCGCTCAGCGTGCTGGCATGCACGGCCAGCGACGCCAGCGGCGTGCGCAGTTCGTGCGCCACCTCGCTGGCCAGCTGCCGCTCGCGCTGCAGCGCCGCGTTGTAGCGCGCGATCAGGTCGTCGATGGCATGCACCACCGCCTGGAACTCCTCGTGCGGCGGCGCTTGCTTCAGCGCGGTGTCGTGGTGGATGTCCAGCCGCCGCACCTGGCGGCCCAGCTCGGCCAGCGGACGCAGGCCGCGCCGGATGGCCAGCGTCAGCACCAGCGCCACCACCGGCAGCAGCCACAGCCCCGGCGTGCTCACCTGGTCGGCGATGTCGTCGGCCAGCCCGTCGCGCTCGGCCAGGCTCAGCAGCACGACGATGCGGCGCTGGTGCGCCGGCCCGTCCCAGCGCGAGAACGCGCGCCACTGCGCCGGCGGCGAACCCAGCGTCAGCGTCTCGAAGCCCTCGTGCTGCGCGAAGGCCGGCGTCGGCGCCTCACCGGTGCGCGCCACCACCTGGCCGTCGCGGTCCCAGATGACCACGCTCAGCGACTGCTGGTAGTCGTGGGCGCGCAGCCCACTCACGCCGTCCATCCCGCCCAGCGCCGCAGCGTCGGGCGCCGGCGCGAAGCCGCTGACCTTCTGCGTCAACAGCAGCGAGGCGACGCTGGCCAGGTGGCCGTCGGTCAGCTCGTCGGCCTCGTGCAGCCCGGTGCGGTGGCCGACGTAGACGAAGCTGGCCCACACCAGCAGCAGCGCACCCAGCGCCCAGGCCAGCAGGTGGCGGAACAGCGACGGGCGCAGCGTCATCGCGCGGGTTCTTCGGGCACGAAGTAGCCGACGCCGCGCAGCGTGCGGATCACCGACTCGCCCAGCTTGCGGCGCAGGTGGTGCACGTGCACCTCGACCGCGTTGCTTTCCACCAGCGACGACCAGTCGTACAGCGCGGCCTCGATCTGGCTGCGCGACAGCACGCGCGGGCGCACCTCCATCAGCGCGACCAGCACGCCGAACTCGCGCGCCGACAGCTCCACCGGCTGGCCGGCGCGCGTCACCGTGCGGCGCGCCGGGTCGATCAGCAATTCGCCCCAGCGCAGCACCGTCTCGGCGCGCCCTGCCGCGCGCCGGCGCAGCGCGCGCATGCGCGCCGCCAGCTCGCCGGGGTCGAAGGGTTTGGTCAGGTAGTCGTCGGCGCCCAGGTCGAGCCCGGCGATGCGCGAGGCCACCTGGTCGCGCGCGGTCATGATCAGCACCGGCGTGGCCGGGTCCGGCAGGGCACCGGCCGGCGCGGCGCGCACGCGGCGCAGCAGCTCGCTGCCGTCGCCGTCGGGCAGGCCCAGGTCCAGCAGCACGATGGCGAAGGGCTCGGCGCGCAGCGCCGCCCACGCATCGGCCACGCCGGCCGCCACGTCGGCCGCCCAGCCCTGCTGGCGCAATGCCAGGCACAGCCCCTGGGCGATGCCCTCGTCGTCTTCGACCACCAACACGCGCATGGCGGCCATTGTGGGCGCGGCGCACTTAAGACCGTCTTAAGCCGCACGGCCCAGGCTGCGGGCATGCGATTCGGCATCACCGTTCGCGGCGCGGCCCCGGCGCTGCTCGGCCTGGTCTTGCTGCTGGCCTGGGACGGCTCGGGCCTGGACATGACGCTGGCCCAGGCCTTCGGCGGCGCGCAGGGTTTCCCGGCCCGGCACGACCCCTTCCTGGTGCGTGTGCTGCACGACGGCGCCAAGGCCCTGGCCTGGGCGCTGACCGTGCTGCTGTGCCTGGGCCTGGGTTGGCCGCTCGGGCCACTCGGCCGGCTGCCCTTCAGGCGGCGGCTGCAACTGGTGCTGACCGCGCTGCTGGCCTGGGGCAGCGTGGCGCTGATCAAGAGCGGCAGCCACACCAGCTGCCCCTGGGACCTGCAGGCCTTCGGCGGCGTGGCGCGCCATGTCTCGCACTGGAGCGGCTGGCTGCACGGCGACGGCGGCGGCGGGCGCTGCTTCCCGGCCGGCCATGCCACCACCGGCTTTGCCTTCGTCGGCGGCTACTTTGCGCTGCGCGGTACGTGGCCCGCGGCCGCGCGCAGATGGCTGGCCGCCGCGCTGGGCGTGGGGCTGCTGCTCGGGCTGTCGCAGCAGCTGCGCGGCGCGCACTTCATGAGCCATACGCTGTGGACGGCGTGGATCTGCTGGACGGTGGCCTGGCTCAGCGACCCGCTGTTCGCACCCGGCCATGGCGTCGTCGCGCAGGTGGCGCCATGAAAGGCCGCCCCTGGCCCGCCTCCGCCGTCGCCAGCCTGGCCGCCCTGTGGATGGCAGCCGCCGGCAACCTGCCGCTGTGGCAGCGCCTGGCCGAGCTGGATCCGCTGAACCCGGCCCAGCGCGCCCTGCTGATGGGGGTCATGCTGGGCGTGCTGTGGTCGGCGCTGATGCTTCTGCTGAGCCTGTTCACCTGGCGACTGTGGCTCAAGCCGGTGTTGACGCTGCTGCTGCTGGTGTGCGCCGCGGCCAGCCACTTCATGGCCAGCTACGGCGTGGTCATCGACGCCAGCATGATGACCAACGTGCTGCAGACCGACCGCCAGGAAGCCGCCGCGCTGCTCGACTGGCGGCTGCCGGCCACGCTGGGCTGGCTGGCAGGAGTGCCGCTGCTGTGGCTGTGGCGCCAGGACGTGAGCTACGGCAGCGCCGCGCGGCGGCTGTGGCGCAACCTGCTGCTGGCGCTGGGCTCGGCCGCGCTGCTGGGTGCCGTGGTGCTGGCCGCCTTCCAGCCGCTGGCTTCGCTGATGCGCAACCACAAGGATCTGCGCTACCTGCTCAACCCGCTGGCCAGCGTGTATGCGCTGGTGCAGGCGGCGCAGCCGCCGGGGCACGCCGCCGGCAAGCTGCAGCCCCTGGGCGAGGACGCCACGCTGGCGCCGCTGCCGCGCCCGCGCATCCTGCTGCTGGTGGTGGGCGAGACCGCGCGCAGCGCCAACTTCTGGCTCAACGGCTATGGCCGGCCGACCACGCCCGAACTGCAACGCGAGGACGTGGCCAGCTTCCGCAACGCCTGGTCCTGCGGCACCAGCACCGCCGTCTCGCTGCCGTGCATGTTCTCGGGCCGCACGCGCGCGCAGTTCGACCGCGCGGCGCCGCCGCGCGAAAACCTGCTGGACGTGCTGCAGCGCGCCGGGCTGGCGGTGCTGTGGCTGGACAACCAGTCGGGCTGCAAGGGCGTGTGCGATCGGGTGCCGCACGCGCGCACCGGCGACGGACGGGCATCGGGCTTCTGCTTGGGCGACGAGTGTCTGGACGAAGCCCTGCTCGACGGGTTGGACCAGCGGCTGGCGGCGCTGGACGCGCAGCGCCGCGCGCGCGGCGTGGTGCTGGTCATGCACCCGATGGGCAGCCACGGGCCGGCCTACCACCGGCGCTCACCGGCCGGGCGCAAGCCCTTCCTGCCCGAATGCACGAGCCCGGCGCTGCAGACCTGCAGCCGCGACAGCGTGATCAACGCCTACGACAACTCGATCGCCTACACCGACCACTTCCTGGTGCGCGCCATTCGCTGGCTGCAGGTGCAGGAGCAGGCTGCCGACACCGCGCTGCTCTACGTGTCCGACCATGGCGAGTCGCTGGGCGAAGCCAACCTCTACCTTCACGGCATGCCCTACGCGCTGGCCCCCGAGGTGCAAAAGCGCGTGCCGTGGATCACCTGGGCCTCGGCCGGCCTGCGCGGCAGCACGGGGCTGTCGATGGATTGCCTGCGCGAGCGCCGGGATGTGGAGGTGTCGCACGACCACTACTTCCATGCGGTGCTCGGGTTGATGGGCGTGCGCAGCTCGGCCTACTCGGCAGACTTGGACCCCTATGCCGGCTGCAGGCGGCCGGCCCACGACAGCGCGATCGAATGACACACCGGCCAGGGTTTATGCGGTACAACGCAATTAAACAGCCGGTGAATCATTGCTCATGCTCAAAGCCTCCGCTGCCGAAACGCGCCCGCGCAACGCCGACCGCTCGCAGAAGGACATCCTCGACGCCGCGCTCGCCGAGTTCTCGGAACACGGCCTGGGCGGTGCGCGCATGGACCGCATCGCCGAGCGCGCCGGCGTCAACAAGCGGCTGATCTACTACTACTTCGAGAGCAAGGAGAGCCTGTTCCTGGCGGTGCTGGAGCGCGCCTACGAAGGAATCCGCGGTGAGGAGCAGCAGCTGAACCTGACGCAGGTGGAGCCGGTGGAGGCGATCCGCCGGCTGATCGCCTTCACCTGGAACTACTACATCGCGCACCCGGAGTTCCTGACGCTGCTGAACAGCGAGAACCTGCACCGCGCGCGCCACCTGAAGCGCTCGGCCAAGATCTCGGCGATGCACTCGCCGCTGGTGCAGACGCTGGCCGACGTGCTGGAGCGCGGCCACAAGGGTGGCTTGTTCCGCGCCGGGGTCGACCCGGTGCAGCTGTACATCTCGATTGCCGGGCTGTCGTACTTCTACCTCGGCAACAACCACACGCTGTCGACCATCTTCAACCGGCCGCTGCTGGGCGCCAAGGCCAAGGTGGAGCGGTTGTCGCACATGACCGACCTGGTGCTCGGCTTCCTGGTCAGGGAATGAAGGTGTTCCCGGTTGCCCAAAGCGCCGGGCGCGCATAGGATTCACCAGACAGTGAACAACCGGAGACGCCGATGACCAAGACCACCCTGGCCACGCTGCTGGCCGCCGCATGCCTGGCCCCTGCCCTGGCCCAGGCGCAATGGAAGCCGACCAAGCCGGTGACGATCATCGTGCCCTGGGCCGCGGGCGGTGCCACCGACCAGGTGACGCGGCTGGCGGCGTCGGAACTGGAAACGGGGCTGGGCCAGAAGATCGTCATCGTCAACCAGCCGGGCGGTGCCGGCTCGATCGGCACCAAGGCGGCGATGGATGCGCCGAAGGACGGCTACACCTGGACGGCAGGTGCGGCCAAGCAGCTGGGTACCTACCCGGTGCTGGGCATGATCAACAGCAAGCTCGACGACTTCAACCTGTACCTGGCGGTGACCAACGTGTCGATCGTCAGCGTCAACCCGAATTCGCCTTACCAGACCTTCCCGCAACTGCTGGAGGCGATGAAAAGCAAGCCGGTGGCGGTGGCCACCGCCGGCAACAGCTCGTCGGGCCACTTCGCGATGGAGGCCATCGCCAAGGCCACCGGTGCGAAGTACCGCCACGTCACCTACGACGGCGGCAACCCGGCGGTGGTGGCCACGGTGGCCGGCGAGACCGAGGTGACGACGCAGCTCGCCCCCGAGCAGGCCGAGATGATCAAGGGCAAGCGGCTGCGTCCGCTGGCCGTGGTGGCCGACCAGCCGCTGACCATCGAGGGCGTGGGCACGATCCCGCCGATCACCGACTTCGTCAAGGACTTCCCCAAGGTGACCACCGGCTTCGGCATCTTCATCCCCAAGGGCGTGCCGCCCGAGGTGGTGAGCACGGTCGACAAGCTGTGGGCCGAGAAGATCGCCACCTCGGACAAGCTGAAGAAATACGCCGCCGACAAGGGCGCGCTGTTCACGCCGCTGTACGGCAAGACCGCGTACGACGCGGTGTGGCCGACGGTGGTGACCGACGCCTACCTGCTGCAGGACGCCGGCTTGGCCAAGGCCTCGCCCGAGTCGCTGGGCATCAAACGCTAGGACATGACCCACCCCCTAAGCGCTTCGCGCGCCCCCTCGAGGGGGCAACGCCAGTGGCCCGGCAGAGCCGGTTCCACGGCGTTCGCTCGATAGCCGCGGTGAAGCGCGCCGAACTCCTCAACGCCGGCGTGTTTGCCGCGCTTGGCACGGCGATCCTGGTGGCGTCGTGGCACATGGACCGGCTCGCCGACCGCGCCATCGAGCGCTGGTCGGTGCCGGGGCTGATGCCCGGCGTGGTCGGCGCGCTGATGGTCGCACTGTCGCTGGTGCTGGCCTGGCAAGCACGCAGCGCGGCGGCGGCGGCTGGCGAAGACGGTAAACCCGCCGCGCCGGGTGCCGCGCGGCGCACCGCAGCGGCGCTGCTGCTGTGCGTGCTCTTCGCCGGCATCACGCTGGGCCACGGCTGGCCCTTCGTGGTCGAGGGCGCGGTCTTCATCTTCGTCTTCACGACGCTGTTCTCGTGGCGCGAATGGCGCGCCGCCGGGCGCATCGGCCGCGGCCTGGCGCAGACCGGCGTCGTGGCCGTGCTCGCCTCGGCGTTCATCTCGTGGCTCTTCGAGTCGGTGTTCCTGGTGCGCCTGCCGTGACGCGAGGCAGATGGACGGCCTGAGCCATCTGGGCACGGCGCTGGCCAGCCTGGCCGGCCCCTGGCAGATCGCCTATGCGCTGGGCGCCACGCTGGCCGGCATCGTCATCGGCCTGCTGCCGGGGCTGTCGGCCACGCTGGGTGTGGCGCTGTTCACCACGCTGACGCTGAAGATGCAGCCCACCGACGCCATCCTGGTGCTGGTGTGCGTCTACGTCGGCGCCATCTATGGCGGCAGCCGCACCGCGATCCTGCTCAACATCCCGGGCACTGCCGCCAACGCCGCCGCCTGCCTGGACGGCAACATGCTGGCACGCCAGGGCAAGGCCGGACGGGCCATGGGCATCGCTACCACCGGCTCGGTGGCAGGGTCGCTGTTCGGCGTGGTCTGCCTGGCGATGTTCACGCCGCTGCTGGCCGAGACGGCATTGAAGTTCGGCGCCTTCGAGTTCTTCTGGCTCGGCATGGTCGGCGTGATGATGTCCGGCAGCCTGACCGGATCGAACCCGATCAAGGGCTGGCTGATGGGGCTGCTGGGCATCTTCGTCGCCAGCATCGGCCTGGACCCGATCCACGCGCACCCGCGCTTCACCTTCGACAGCAACGCGATGAGCGGCGGCATCGGGTTGATCCCGGCCCTGGTCGGTGCCTTCGGCTTTGCCGAGATCCTGACGGTGATGAGCAGCCCCAAGCTGAAGTCGATGATGAGCTCGGTCGATTCGGTGCTGCCGAAGGTCGCCGACCTGCTGCGCTACTGGCGCACGATCCTGCGCTCGGGGCTGATCGGCGTGTTCGTCGGCATCCTGCCCGGCGTCGGCGAGGACATGGCGGCCTGGTCGTCCTATGCCGCAGCCAAGCGCGCCAGCCGGGAGCGCGAGCAGTTCGGCAAGGGTTCGGTCGACGGCCTGATCGCCGCCGAGACCGGCGACAACGCGGCCATCCCGGGCGCGCTGATCCCGGCGCTGGCGCTCGGCATCCCCGGCTCGGCGCCGGCCGCCGTGCTGATGGCGGCGATGATCATCCATGGCGCGCAGCCGGGGCCGATGCTGATGGTCAACCAGCCGCAGTTCATCTACGACGTGGTCGGCATCACGCTCGTCGCCACGCTGGCGATCCTGCTTTTCGGGCTGGTGCTGGTGCGGCCGATGCTGTGGGTGCTGCGCGTGCCGCGCGAGATCATCATGCCGATCGTCTTCGTGCTGTGCGTACTGGGTTCGCACTCGATCACGCAGCGGCTGTTCGACGTGTGGGTGATGCTCGGCACCGGCATCGCCTGCTTCTGGCTGCGCCGGCGCGGCTTTCCGGTGGCACCCTTCGTGCTGGGGCTGGTGCTCGGCGACATCGTCGACAAGTCGCTGCGCCGCGGGCTGGTGCTGTCCGACGGCAGCCTGCTGCCCTTCTTCACGCGGCCGATCAGCGCCGCGCTGGCCGCGCTGGTGCTGGTGATGCTGCTGGCGCAGGTCCCGGCGCTGCGGCGGCTGTTCACCGTGGCGAGGGCGGCATGATCGACAGGCTGGTGCTATGCAACGAGGTGCTCGCGCCCTGGAGCTTCGCCGAGCAATGCGCTTACGCCGCTCGGCTCGGTTATCGCGCGCTGGAGGTCGCGCCCTACACGCTGACGGATGACCCGACGACGATCAGCGTGGCAGCGGCCAGGTCATGGCGTGCGACAGCCGAAGACCACGGGCTTGTCATCAGCGGGCTGCACTGGCTGCTGGTGGCGCCCAAGGGCCTGTCGATCAGTAGCCCCGATGCGGCGGCGCGTACACGCACGCTGGCCGCCATCGACAGGCTGGTGGACCTGTGCGGTTTGCTCGGTGGCCGCTACCTGGTGCACGGCTCGCCGGCGCAACGCAACCCGCAGCCAGGCCAGAGCCATGCCGACGCAATGGCCCGCGCCACCGAAGCCTGGATCCATGCCGGCGAGCGTGCCGGCGATGCCGGGCTGCACTACTGCATCGAGCCGTTGTCGCGCGACCAGACCACGGTGGTCAACACTGTCGACGAGGCGCTGGCCATCGTCGACGCAGCACGCCTGCCGGGCCTGAAGACCATGCTCGACACCTCGTCGGCCGGGGCCACCGAAACCGAGGCGCTGCCGGCGCTGATCGACCGTGTCTGGCCGAGCGGCCAGCTGGTGCACGTGCAACTGAACGACCGCAACCGGCGCGGTCCGGGACAAGGCCAGGACCGCTTTGCGCCGATTCTGGCGGCGCTGCAGCGCAACGGTTACGGCGGCTGGCTGGCGATGGAGCCCTTCGACTACGTGCCCGACGGGCCCGGCAGCGCGGCGCATTCGATCGGCTACGTGCGCGGGCTGCTGGAGCCGTCCTGATCAGTTCTTCATTCGTGCGGCGTCGGCGCAGTCGATGCCGGACTGTGCCGAAGGTGCGGTCCGTCACCGCGATGAAGACCTGCTCGCTGTCGCCATCGAGCGGGTAGCCCAGGTGACGTCACGGGAGCGCGCCGCCGTCCTCTGCGTCGGCACGCTCGTGGTGGTCAGGGCTTGATGCGACTGTTGTACTGGTTGGTGAAGACATCGTTCACCACCACCGCCTTCTCCGGCTTGTTGTTGGCAAAGGTGATGTCGATGGTCTTCTGCATCAGCTCGGGCTCGATCCAGCCCAGGCCGTGCTTGGCGGAACGCTCGGTGACGCACAGGTCCAGGATCTGCGGCATCGTCGCCAGCAGCGTCGGGCCGTCGAGGCCCGGCACCAGCTCGACCATCGCGTCGATCGAGGCCTTCGGGTTGGCCTTGGCATCGCGCCAGCCCTTGTGCGTGGCGCGCAGGAAGCGCTCCACCAGCTTCGGGTTCTTCTGCAGCAGCTCGTTGTTGACAAAGTAGGTGTGGCCGTAGATCGGCAGGCCGAAGTCGGCCCACAGCAAATTGCCCACCTCACCCTTGCCCAGCACCTTCTCCCAGATGGCATAGCTGGTGTACAGGTCGAAGGCGCCGTCCACCTCGTTGGCCGCGACGATGGCCTGCTTGCCTTCGGGCTTGATGTTCACCAGCGTCACCGACGCCGGGTCGATGCCATTCATCGCGGCAAAGGCCGGCCACAGCACGCGGTGCGAATCCGCCGGCGGCACGGCGATCTTCTTGCCCACCAGGTCCTTCGGCGTCTTGATGTTGGCGCTCTTGCGGAAGAAGACGTTGTTGCCAGCCTTGTCGTAGACCACGGCCACCATCTTCAGGTTGGCGCCCTTGCTGATGGCGGTCAGCACAGTGGGCGCATCGCTGATGCCCACGTCGGCCTGGCCGAGGTCGATCTTCTTCGCCGCGTCGGCCGAGCCGCTGCCGCGCAGCACCGTCAGGTCGATGTTCTCTTCCTTGTAGTAGCCCTTCTTCAACGCCAGGTAGATGGGCGAATGGTCGGCCAGGTGGAACCAGTTCAGCTGCAGCTGCATCTTGTCCTGCGCCGCGGCGGGCAGGGCCAAGGCGATGGCGAATGCACCCGCCAGCGTGCGCAGGCGGTTCTTCAGGGCTTGTGGGTTCACGCGCGTCTCCGGTTATGGATTTCAGTCGGTCGTGTCCTCGCGGTGCGCCCAGGGCGCGACGACGTGCTCCACGGCGACGACCACACCGTACAGCACCAGACCGAGTGCCGAAATCAGCAGCAGCGACGCGAAGATCGGCGCCGTCTCCATGGTCACGCCGCTGGTGATGATCAGCGAGCCCAGGCCTTTTTCCGAGGCCACGAACTCGCCGACCAGCGCGCCGATCACGCTCATCGTCGCGTTCAGCTTCAGCCCGACGAAGATGTAGGGCACTGCATTCGGGAAGCGGATCTTCTTCAGCACCTGCCAGCGGCTGGCCTTGAGCGTGCGCACCAGGTCCAGCATCTCCGGCTCGGCGCCGGCCAGGCCGACGGCGGTGTTCACCACCATCGGAAAGAACGCGATGGTCGTGCCGATGATGATGTTGGGCCAGATGCCGTAGCCCAGCCAGATGACGAACAGCGGCGCCAGCGCGATCTTCGGCAGCGTGTTGAACAGGATCAGCACCGGCATCACGGTGCGCAGCAGCAGGTCGTTCCAGACGATGACGATGGCCAGCAGCACGCCCAGCACGGCCGACAACACGAAGGCGCCGAGCACCGCATACAGCGTGGCCAGGAAGTTGGCGCCCCATTGGTAGTTGCCGTTGCCCAGCGCCTTCAGCGCGGCCAGCGGCGACGGCAGGATGTATTCCTTGACGCCCAGCGCCATCACCAGCACCTGCCACAGCAGCAGCAGCGCCAGGATCACCAGCAGGCTGGGCAGGTAGTAGACGAAGCCCGCGCTGAGGCGCTCGGCCAAGCCGGGGCCGGCGTCTTCGGGGGCGGTGGTGGCCTGGGTCATGCGTCGGAGATGGCTTGCATGGCCCGCCAGTCGGGGGCGGCGCCGCTGGCGAAGCCGGCGCTGCGGTGCAGCGAGCCGATCGCCAGTTCACCGCCGCGGATGCTCAAGCGCACAGCGCCGTGGCTGCGCTCATACAGGTCCGGGTGCGCGTCCAGGAAGGCCTGCTGCTTCCCGGCCCCCAGCGCCGCCATGCCGTTGACATAGTGATGGCCGTTGCGCTCGACGTGCGTGATGCCCAGCAGCGACACCAGCGCCAGATCCTGCTGCAGCGCCAGCCCGGCCTGGATGGTCAGGTCCTCGGCGCTCATGAGGTAGCGCTCCTGGCCGGCCTCGGCATTCCACTTGGCGCAGCGCGCGCGGTTCAGGATCGACTTGTACAGGCCCTTGCAAGTCTTCGACGAAACGCCCAGGTAGCCGCGCTCGCGGCCCTGCACGAAGGCATCGAGCGAATCGTCGGACTCGTCCAGGATCACGGCCTTCTGCGCCGACAGCGCGCTCACATCCTGCGCCAGCGCGGCGGCGCGCTTGATCGGCTGTTCGATGAAGATCACGCTGTCGCACAGCCGCTGCAGTCCTGCTTCAGCGCGCATGCGCTGCCACAGCTGCAGCACGCCGTCGATGCTGTCGTACTGCTCGTTGCCGTCCAGCGTGCTGCCGTAGCCGCCCTCGATGCGGTCGAGCACCGACGCGATGCGCAGCAGCCGCGCCACGTCGGCGTCGACGTTGCCCGCCACCTTGAGCTTGAACCAGCGGTGGCCGTAGGTGGACACCACCTCCTCCAGCGTCTCGGGCAGGCCGTCGCCCACGGGCTCGTACGGGTCGGCGCTGGTGATCGGGTCGACCAGACCGACCGTGTGGCGCGCGGCGATGCGCTCGGCCGGCCGCAGCCCGGCCAGGAAGGCGTCGAGGTCGAATCCGGCCAAGTCCGGTGTCAACGGCGTGACCTGGATGTCGGCCAGGTTGCGGCGGATCACTTCGTGGAACGGCCGGCCCAAGGCGCGGCACAGCGCGTCGAGCAGCGCGCGGTCGATCAGCGCCGGGCCGTAGTTCGCCACCAGGCTGTTCAGGCCCTGCTGCGCGCCGCGGCCGATCTGCGCCCGGTAGTGGCGCGCAAAGTGGCCGAAGGCGCTGTCCACGCCGCCGTCGGTGTACAGGCCGCGGGCGATGCGCAGCGCGTGGCGCAGCTGCTCGAAGTTGTCCTCGTTGCTGAGCGCGGGATTCTTGTCGAACCACTTCGGCGCCATGAGCTCGGCTGCCATGCCCTCGGCGCGCGTGCCGTCGGCCAGCCGGATGCGCGCGCGCACGAAGGCCTGTGGCGCCGCGGTCAGCGTGACCACGCCGAAGCGGAAGGGCATGCGCAGCTTGACGGGGCGTTCGAGCAGCTCAATCGATTCGACGGTGAAGGTCGGTGCCGCGCTCATTCCATCCCCAGCAGCTTGTAGATGCGCCGCGTGTAGACGCCGAAGCTTTCCTGCGTCTTCAGGTCCAGCGTGCGCGGATGCGGCAAGTCGATCTGGAAGTTGTCGGCCATGCGCGCCGGCCCGGCGGTGAGCACGACCACGCGCGTGCCCAGGAACACCGCCTCGGAAATACCGTGCGTGACGAAGACGATGGTCTTGCCCGATTCCTTCCAGATGCGCAGCAGCTCCAGGTTCATCTTCTCGCGCGTCAGCGCGTCCAGCGCGCCGAAGGGCTCGTCCATCAGCACCAGCTTCGGGTCGTGCACCAGGGCGCGCGCGATGGCGGCGCGCTGCTGCATGCCGCCGGACAGCTCGTAGGGGTACTTCTCTTCGTAGCCCTGCAGCCCGACCATCGCCATCAGGCCGCGCGCGCGCTCGCGCGCCGCCGCCATCGGCAGGCCCAGGATCTCGGCCGGCAGCAGGATGTTGTCCAGGATGCGCCGCCACTTCAGCAGCAGCGGCGCCTGGAACACCATGCCGATGTCGCGCGCCGGGTCGAAGGCGTGCGCCGCCGAGCCGATGCGCAGCGTGCCGCCGTCGTGGCCGTGCAGCCCCGCCAGGATCTTCAGCAGCGTGCTCTTGCCGCAGCCCGAAGGCCCGACCAGCGCCACCAGCTCGCCGGGCATGACGTCGAAGCTGGCGTCGGAAATCGCCAGATGCTGCTTGCGCCCGGCCTTGTAGGTCTTGGTGACGCCGGACAGATGGATGAATGGTTCGGTATTCAAGAGACCCTCGCGTCCTTCGGCACCAGCCAGCGCTCGAGCAGCAGCACCAGGCCGTAGAGCAGCATGCCCAGCAACGTGATCAGGATCACCGCCATGAACATCGCCGGCGTGTCCAGCGTCACCTGCACCTGCAGCATCAGGTAGCCCAGGCCGCGGTCCGAGCCGAGGAACTCGCCGACGATGGCGCCGGCCACCGCCAGGATGGCCGCCACCTTCATGCCGGCGAAGACATAGGGCAAGGCGCCGGGCAGCTGGATCTTCGTGAACAGTTGCCAACGCGAGCCGCGCAGCGAGCGCACCAGGTCCAGCAGGTCGGGCTCGACCTCGCGCAGGCCGCGCGCCGTGGTCAGCAGGATCGGGAACACTGCGATGGAAAAGGCCATCATCGCGTTCGGGAACACGCCGTACTTGAACCAGACGATGATCAGCGGCCCCAGCGCCACCTTCGGGACCATGTTCAGCGTCACCAGCAGCGGCAGCACCAGCGCCTCCAGCGTCTTCGACCAGGTGAACAGCAGCGCCAGCAGCACGCCCACCGCCAGCG
>DAORHX010000071.1:0-13431 GCA_035438245.1 Rubrivivax sp. | reverse complement strand
AGGCCCGCGCCCGCGCGGGCAGCGCGTCAGGCCTCGCTGCGTGCCGGTGCGTTGCGCAGCCGGATGTGCAGCTCGCGCAGTTGCGCCTCGTCGACCGCGCTCGGCGCGCCGGTCAGCAGGCACTGCGCGCGCTGCGTCTTCGGGAAGGCGATGACGTCGCGCAGCGACTCGGCGCCGGTCATCAGCATGACGAAACGGTCCAGCCCGATGGCGATGCCGCCGTGCGGCGGCGCGCCGTACTGCAGCGCGTCGAGCAGGAAGCCGAACTTGGCCTGCGCCTCCTCGGCGCCGATGTTCAGCGCGCGGAACACCTTGCTCTGCACTTCCTCGCGGTGGATACGCACCGAGCCGCCACCGAGCTCGACACCGTTGAGCACCACGTCGTAGGCCTTGGCCAGGCAACGCCCGGGGTCGGTCTGCAGCCAGTCCTCGTGGCCGTCCTTCGGCGCGGTGAACGGGTGGTGCACCGCGTTCCAGCGGCCCGCCGCCTCGTCGTGCTCGAACATCGGGAAGTCGACCACCCACAGCGGCTTCCAGTCGCCGTCGATCAGGCCGCCGGCCTTGCCGAAGTCGCTGTGGCCGATCTTCACGCGCAACGCGCCGATCGCGTCGTTGACGATCCTCGCCTTGTCGGCGCCGAAGAACAGCAGGTCGCCGTTGGCCGCGCCGGTGCGGCGCAGCGTCTCGGTCAGCGCCTGGTCGTGCAGGTTCTTCACCACCGGCGACTGCAGGCCTTCGCGGCCCTTGGCCAGGTCGTTGACCTTGATCCACGCCAGGCCCTTGGCGCCGTAGATCTTGACGAACTCGGTGTAGGCGTCGATCTCGCTGCGGCTGATTTCCGCGCCACCGGGCACGCGCAGCGCGACGACGCGGCCATCGCTCTGGCTGGCCGGCCCGGCGAAGACCTTGAAGTCGACGTCGCGCATCACGTCGGTGAGTTCGGTCAGTTCCAGCTTGACGCGCAGGTCGGGCTTGTCCGAGCCGTACAGCCGCATCGCGTCGGCGTACTTCATCACCGGGAAGGCGGGCAGCTCGACGCCGATGGCGTGCTGGAAGGTGCTGCGGATCATGCCCTCGAACATCGTGCGGATCTCCTCCTCGCCGAGGAACGAGGTCTCGATGTCGATCTGCGTGAATTCGGGCTGGCGGTCGGCGCGCAGGTCCTCGTCGCGGAAGCACTTGACGATCTGGTAGTAGCGGTCGAAGCCGGCCACCATCAGCAGCTGCTTGAACAGCTGCGGCGACTGCGGCAGCGCGAAGAACATGCCGTCGTGCACGCGGCTGGGCACCAGGTAGTCGCGCGCGCCTTCGGGCGTGCTGCGGGTCAGCATCGGCGTCTCGATGTCGATGAAGCCGTTGGCGTCGAGGAACTTGCGCACCTCCATCGCCACGCGGTAGCGCAGCTTCAGGTTGCGCTGCATGCTCGGGCGGCGCAGGTCGAGCACGCGGTGCGTCAGCCGCGTCGTCTCCGACAGGTTCTCGTCGTCGATCTGGAACGGCGGCGAGATGCTCGGGTTCAGCACCTCCAGTTCCAGGCACAGCACCTCGACCTTGCCGCTGGTCAGGTTGGCGTTGTCGGTGCCGGCGGGGCGCGCGCGCACGCGTCCGACCACCTTCAGGCAGAACTCGTTGCGCACGCTCTCGGCCGTGGTGAACATGTCGGCGCGGTCCGGGTCGCAGACCACCTGCACCAGGCCCTCGCGGTCGCGCAGGTCGATGAAGATCACGCCGCCGTGGTCGCGGCGGCGGTGGGCCCAGCCCATCAGGGTGACCGTCTGGCCCATCAGCGCCTCGCTGACCAGGCCGCAATAGCTGCTTCTCATGCCGGTTGCTCCAATGCGATTGTTCGTGTGTCGGCTGCGCACGGCGCCAGCGCGGCGCGGCCGGGCCCTTGCCCGGCGCCGTTCAGCCGGCCGGTGGTGACACCCGCGGCGCGAGCGGCGTGCGGCTCGGCGGCGTCACCACCCCCATCGAGATGATGTACTTCAGCGCCTCGTCCACGCTCATGTCGAGCGTCACGACGTCGGCGCGCGGCATCATCAGGAAGAAGCCCGAGGTCGGGTTCGGCGTCGTCGGCACGTAGACGCTGACGTAGGGCCCGCCCAGGTGCTGCGCGACTTCGCCGCCGGGCTTGCCGGTGACGAACGCGATGGTCCACGAGCCGCTGCGCGGGTACTGCACCAGCACCGCCTCGCGAAAGGCATTGCCGTTGCTCGAGAACAGCGTGTCCGACACCTGCTTCACCGAGCTGTAGACCGAGCGCACGATCGGGATCTTGTGCAGCAGCCGGTTCCATTGGTTGAGCCACCACTGGCCGAAGATGTTGGTGGCGAACACGCCGGTCAGCAGCAGCCCGAGGCCCATCACCAGCACGCCGAGCCCGGGAACGTGGCGCAGCTTCTCGATGCTGGCATGCGCCGATGCCGGCAGCAGCGCCTGCGGCGCCGTGAGCAACCAGGCGAACAGGCCGTCCATCGCGCCCATCAGCCAGCTCAGCACCCAGACCGTGATGGCCAGCGGCATCCACACCAGCAGCCCGGTGAGCAGGTACTTCTTCACGCCGCTTCCGACGCGGGCGGGCGGGGTTTGTCGGCGGCGGCGGGAGCCGGGGCGGCTGCCGCGGGCGCCGCCGCAGCGGTGTCGGAGGGCTTGGCATCCGCTTTCGCCTGCGTCTTGTCGTCGGCGGCCGGTGTGCTGCCGCCGCGGAAATCGGTGGCGTACCAGCCCGAGCCCTTCAGCTGGAAGCCGGCAGCGGTCACCTGCTTGACGAAGCGCGGCGCCGCACAGGCCGGGCAGGTGCTGAGCACGGGGTCGGAGATCTTCTGCAGCACGTCCTGCCGGTGTCCGCAGGACTCGCACAGGTAGGCATAGATCGGCATGGCGGTTCGGTGGCGAAAAACCCGCAATTATAGGTTGCGGCCACGGGCCGCCCCGTGCCGGAGGCACGGTCAGGGCCACCAATGCAGCCCGATGCGCACCAGCAGCACGCCGGCCAGGAAGCCGACCGCGCCGTACAGCAGCGCCTGCAGCAGCCGGTTGGTGCGCCGCTGCTCGGCCAGCAGCGCGACCAGCGCGGCCGATTCGGCCGCCGACTGCGCCGGCGCCTGCAGCGCCTGGTGCAGCAGCCGCGGCAGTTCGGGCAGCAGTTGCGCATAGCGCGGCGCCTCGTTCTGCAGCCGTTCGACCAGCCCCGGCCAGCCCACCTGCTGGTTCATCCAGCGCTCGAGGAAGGGCTTGGCCGTGCTCCACAGATCGAGTTCCGGGTCGAGCTGGCGGCCCAGGCCCTCGACGTTCAACAGCGTCTTCTGCAGCAGCACGAGCTGCGGCTGGATCTCGACATTGAAGCGGCGCGAGGTCTGGAACAGGCGCATCAGCACCTGGCCGAGCGAGATGTGCTTCAGCGGCCGGTCGAAGTGCGGTTCGCACACCGCGCGGATGGCGTTCTCCAGCGCGTCGACGCGGGTCGCCGGCGGCACCCAGCCCGATTCGACGTGCAGTTCGGCCACGCGCTTGTAGTCGCGGCGGAAGAAGGCGATGAAGTTCTGCGCCAGGTATTCCTTGTCGCGCTCGGTCAGCGTGCCGATGATGCCGAAGTCGAGCGCGACATAGCGGCCGAAGGTGGCCGCGTCGGTGCTGACCTGGATGTTGCCCGGGTGCATGTCGGCGTGGAAGTAGCCGTCGCGGAAGACCTGCGTGAAGAAGATCGTCACGCCGTCGCGCGCCAGCTTCTTCAGGTCGACGCCGGCGTCGACCAGCCGCTGTGTCTGGCTGATCGGGATGCCGTACATGCGCTCCATCACCAGCACCGTGGGCGTGCACAGGTCCCAGATCATCTCCGGGATCAGCACCAGGTTCAGCCCCTGCATGTTGCGGCGCAGCTGCGCGGCGTTGGCGGCCTCGCGCACCAGGTCCAGCTCGTCGTGCAGGTAGGTGTCGAATTCGGCGACCACTTCGCGCGGCTTCAGGCGCTTGCCGTCGGCGCTCAGGCGTTCGACCCAGCGCGCCAGCGTGTGCAGCAGCGTCAGGTCGCTGTCGATCACCGACAGCATGCCGGGGCGCAGCACCTTCACCGCCACTTCGCGGCCGTCCTTCATCGTCGCGAAGTGCACCTGGGCGATCGACGCGCTGGCCACCGGCTCGGCATCGAAGCTGGCGAAGACCTCGTCGGCCGGCCGGCCGAAGGCCTTCTGCACCAGCGCCGCGGCCTGCGAGGCGGGAAACGGCGGCACCCGGTCCTGCAGCTTGGCCAGCTCGTCGGACACGTCCAGCGGCAGCAGGTCGCGGCGCGTCGACAGCACCTGGCCGAACTTGACGAAGATCGGCCCCAGCCGTTCCAGCGCCAGGCGCAGCCGCACGCCGCGCGGCTGGTCGAAGCGGCGCCCGAGCGTCACCGTCCAGGCCAGCACGCGCACCCAGCGCTGGCGAAAGCCGGACAGCGCCAGCTCGTCGAGCCCGAAGCGCAGCATGGTGTACACGATGAACACCAGCCGCAGGAAACGCCTCATGGCGGCGGCGGACTCGTCGGCGCCTGGCGTGGGGCGAGCCCCGACGCGCCCTGCAGCGCGGCGCGCAGGCCGCGCGCCAGCGCCGAGCCGAGGCGGTGCATCGGGTAGGCCAGCGTCGGGCCGAACAGCCTTTCCATGTCGGCGGCGACGTCCCAGCGCAGGTTCTGCAGCAGCCAGTTGACGTCGGCGGCGAGCTGCGCATCGCCGTCGATCGCCACCGCCGGCTTGTCGCCGGCCATCGCGCGCGCCATCAGCAGCAGCGGGTTGCCGGCATCGACGCTGACACGCAGGTCGGCATCGGCGCCGCCCTGCTCGCCGCCGCACCATTCGAGCATGCCGGCCGGCGTGACCCTGAAGGCCAGCGTCGGCGGTGGCGGCAGCAGGCTGGGCCAGCCCTGCATGCGCAGCTCGATGACGCGGCGCGCATGCGGCTGCAGCCGTTGCATGGCCGCGGGCTCGGCGCCCAGCACATGATTGACGACAAGGACGAGGCGCTCCATCAACGCGGGCGCGAGCATGGCGTTCAAACTGTGCAGCATTGCCCGATTGTAGGGATGCGCCCGGCGCTGCCGACCCGCGCCGGCGGCCGGTGGCCGCAGGCGTTTGGGGGACAATCCGGCGGGGCTGCAACGACCCCGGGCGCATGGTCGCCCGGCCATGCCCGGGCCTCGAGCGCACGCCCGAGGCCGGCCCTTCCCGCATCGATGCTCAAAGACCCCCGCCCCAAGCGACCCTGGCATGGCACCGCGCCAGCGGCCGCATGGCTGCTGGCGGTGGCGCTCGGCCCGCTGCTGGCGATCGGCTGCTATCTCGCGCTGTGCCGCTGGTTCGGCATCGCCGTCACGCGACCGGACCTGATCCTGTGCCTGCTGGTGCTGGCGCTGGGCCTGCGTGCGCGTTCGCTGCTGGACGAGCGCTGGCCGGCCGCGACGCTGGCGCTGCTGCTCGGCTGGCTGTGGATGCTGGGGCTGCTGGCGCTGGTTGCCCATGTCAGCTCGAGCTTCGCTTTCTTCGATGCGCGTGTGCTGCTGTGGTGGGCGCTGCTGACGCCGCTGCTGCAAGGGCTCGGCCTGGCGCTGGCACGGCAGCTCGCGCTTCGGTGGTCGACGCGACCCGGCCACCGCCGCTCGGCCGTCATCGTCGGTGCCGGGCCCCTCGGCCTGAAGACCGCGCAGGCGCTGCACGGCGGCCGCTCGCGCGGCATCGACTTCCTCGGCTACTTCGACGACCGCAGCGACGAGCGTGTGCGCAGCGAGGCCGCCGCGCAGCGCCTCGGCTCGCTGAAGGACCTGGCGCCGTTCGTGCGCGAGCAGGCGGTGCAAGAGATCTACGTCACCTTGCCGCTCGGCTCGCAGCCGCGCATCGCCGAGCTGCTCGGGCAACTGCATGCCACGGCGGCGTCGGTGTTCTTCGTGCCCGATGTCTTCGGCCTCGGCCTGGTGCAGGGCCGGCTGCACGAGGTGAACGGCGTGTCGGCGGTCAGCTTGTGCGTGGCGCCGTTCACCGGGTTCGGCAAGTGGGCCAAGCGTGGCAGCGACGTCGGGCTCGCGGCGCTGGCGCTGGTGCTCGGCGCGCCGCTGCTGCTGGCCATCGCCGTCGGCGTCAAATGCAGCCTCGGCGGGCCGGTGATCGTGCGCCAGCTGCGCGCCGCACCGCAGGGCAACGACGTCGTCGCCTATCGCTTCCGTTCGCAGCGCGCCGCCGACGGCGGTGCCACCGCGTTCGGCGACTGGCTGCAGCGCCACCGGCTCGACCGGCTGCCGCAGCTCGTCAACGTGCTGCAGGGGCGCATGAGCCTCGTCGGCCCGGACTGCCCGGCGGCGCAGGGCGAGCCCTATCGCCGGCTGCTCAGGGCGTCGATGGTGCGCGGCGAGCTGAAGCCCGGCATGACCGGCTGGGCGCAGCTGCACCGCACGCGCGGCGCCGCCGAGCCGCCGGACGAGCTGCGCTCGCGCGTCGAATACGATCTGGCATACCTGCGCAACTGGTCGCTGGCCCTGGACCTGCAGATCATCGCGCGCAGCATCGTGCGGATGCTGCGCGGCGACAGCGCCCCCGTGGAATCTCGATGACACAGCACACCGTCCTGCTCACCGGTGCCACCGGCTATATCGCGTCGCACACCTGGCTGGCACTGCTCGAGGCCGGCCATGCGGTCGTCGGCATCGACGACTTCTCCAACAGCTCGCCCGAGGTGCTGCAGCGCATCGAGCGCATCGCCGGACGCAAGCCGCTGTTCGAGCGCGCCGACGTGCGCGACGCGGCGGCGCTGCGACGCGTGTTCGACGCACACGCCCCCGACGCCGTCGTGCACTTCGCCGCGCGCAAGGCGGTCGGCGAATCGGTGGCGCAGCCGCTCGACTACTACGCCAACAACGTCGGCGGGCTCATCGCCGTGTGCCAGGCGATGCAGCAGGCCGGCTGCCGGCGCATGGTCTTCAGCTCCAGCGCGACCGTCTACGGCGCATGCGAGCAGCTGCCGATCCCCGAGGACGCGCCGCTGTCGGCGGCCAACCCCTACGGCCAGACCAAGCTGATCGGCGAGACCGTGCTGCGCGACCTGGCGGCCAGCGATGCGTCCTGGCAGGTTGCCACGCTGCGCTACTTCAACCCGGTGGGCGCGCACGACAGCGGCCTGATCGGCGAAGACCCGCGCGGCACGCCGAACAACCTGATGCCCTATGTCGCGCAGGTGGCGGTGGGCCGGCGCGCGCAGCTGCAGGTCTTCGGCGGGGACTACGCCACACCCGACGGCACCGGCGTGCGCGACTACATCCACGTCAGCGACCTGGCCGAAGGCCACGTGGCCGCACTGCGCCACCTGTTCGACGGCGGGGCCTCGCTGACGCTGAACCTCGGCACCGGGCAAGGCTACAGCGTGCTCGACGTCGTGCGCGCCTATGCCGACGCCAGCGGCCGCGACATTCCGTACGTCATCGCGCCGCGGCGGCCGGGCGACGTGGCCGCGTGTTATGCCGACCCGGGCCGCGCCGCACGGCTGCTCGGCTGGCGTGCGCGCTTCGACCTGCGGCGCATGTGCGCCGACAGCTGGCGCTGGCAGCGTCTGAACCCGCAGGGCTTCGACGCGGCGCGGCCGAGCTGAAACCGACCTTTGCTTCCCCCCCCCGAACATGACATCGATCGATCTGCAACCCGTCATCATCGCCGGCGGCAGCGGCACGCGGCTGTGGCCGCTGTCGCGCGCCGGCTACCCGAAGCAGTTCCTGGCGCTGCACGGCAAGTCGAGCCTGTTCCAGCAGGCGGCGCTGCGGCTGCAGGCGCTGGCCGCCGACGACATCCGCGTCGGCGCGCCGTGCGTCGTCGGCAACGAAGAGCACCGCTTCCTGGTGCTGGACCAGCTGGCCGCGGCGCGGCTGCCTTCGGCCACCGTGCTGCTCGAGCCGGCCGGCCGCAATACCGCGCCGGCGATGACCTTGGCCGCGCTGCATGCGGTGCAGGCGGGCGCCGACCCGGTGCTGGTGGTGACGCCGGCGGACCAGAGCATCGGCGACGAGGCCGCGTTCACCGCGGCGCTGCAGCGCGCGGTGCGCGCGGCCGCGCAGGGCGCGTTCGTCATCCTCGGCGTCGCGCCGGACCGGCCCGAGACCGGCTATGGCTACATCCGCTGCGAGCGCAGCACGCCGGGCGAGATGAAGGTCGCGCGCTTCGTCGAGAAGCCCGACGCGGCGACCGCGCAGCGCTACCTCGACGAAGGCGGCTACTTCTGGAACAGCGGCATGTTCGTCGTGCGCGCATCGCTGTGGCTGCGCGCGCTCGAGCACTTCCGCCCCGACATCCTGCAGGCCACGCGCGCCGCATGGGAGGGGCGCAGCGTCGACGCGAGCTTCGTGCGCCCGGACGCGGCGCGGTTCGCGGCCGTGCCGGCCGAGTCGGTCGACTATGCGGTGCTGGAGAAGTGCCCGGCGACGCCCGAGTTCGATATCCGCATGGTGCCGCTGGCGGCCGCCTGGTCCGACCTCGGCGCCTGGGATGCCGTCTGGCAGGTCAGCGACAAGGACGCGGCCGGCAACAGCACGCGCGGCGACGCACTGCTCAGCGACTGCCGCGACACGCTGGTGCATGCGACCAGCCGGCTGGTCGGTGTCATCGGCCTGCAGGACGTGGTCGTCGTCGAGACGCCGGACGCGGTGCTGGTGACCGACCGTGCGCGCAGCCAGGAAGTCAAGGCCATCGTCGGCGAGCTGCACCGCGCCGAGCGCAGCGAGCACACGCTGCACCGCCAGGTGCACCGGCCCTGGGGCTGGTACGACAGCATCGACTCGGGGCCGCGCTTCCAGGTCAAGCGCATCATGGTCAAGCCCGGCGCGTCGTTGAGCCTGCAGAAGCACCACCATCGCGCCGAGCACTGGATCGTCGTCTCCGGCACCGCCGAGGTCACCAACGGCGACCAGGTGATCCTGCTCGGCGAGAACCAGAGCACGTACATCCCGCTCGGCCAGGTGCACCGCCTGGCCAACCCGGGCAAGGTGCCGCTGGAGATCATCGAGGTGCAATCGGGCAGCTACCTCGGCGAAGACGACATCGTGCGCTTCGAAGACCACTACGGCCGCGGCTGAACCCGCGCCACTCCATCCAGGAAACCCTCATGATCCTCGTCACCGGCGGTGCCGGCTTCATCGGCAGCAACTTCGTGCTCGACTGGCTCGCGCAAAGCGACGAACCGGTGTTGAACCTCGACGCGCTGACCTACGCCGGCAACATGGAGAACTTCGCCGCGCTCGACGGCGACCCGCGGCACGTGTTCGTGCGCGGCGACATCTGCGACCGTGCGCTGGTCGACCGGCTGCTGGCCGAGCACCGGCCGCGCGCCGTGCTGCATTTCGCCGCCGAAAGCCACGTCGACCGCAGCATCCACGGCCCCGGCGCGTTCGTGCGCACCAACGTCGAGGGCACCTTCACGCTGCTCGAGGCGGCGCGCGCCCATTGGAGCGGGCTGCCGCAGGCCGAGCGCGAGGCGTTCCGCTTCCACCACGTCTCCACCGACGAGGTCTACGGCAGCCTCGGCGCCGACGAGGCGGCGTTCACCGAAACGCACCCGTACCAGCCGAACAGCCCCTATTCGGCGAGCAAGGCCGCCAGCGACCACCTGGTGCGCGCCTGGTTCCACACCTACGGCATGCCGGTGCTGACGACCAACTGCTCGAACAACTACGGCCCCTTCCACTTCCCGGAGAAGCTGATCCCGCTGATGATCGTCAACGCGCTGGCCGGCAAGCCGCTGCCGATCTACGGCGACGGGCTGAACGTGCGTGACTGGCTGTACGTCAAGGACCACTGCAGCGCCATCCGCACCGTGCTGGCGCGCGGCCGGCCGGGCGAGGTCTACAACATCGGCGGCTGGAACGAGCGCACCAACCGGCAGATCGTCGACGCGGTGTGCGCGCTGCTCGACGAACTGCGCCCCGATGCGGCAGGCCCGTACCAGCGGCTGATCAAGTTCGTCACCGACCGCCCGGGCCACGACCGGCGCTACGCCATCGACGCGCGCAAGATCGAGCGCGAGCTCGGCTGGCGGCCGGCCGAGACCTTCGAGACCGGCATCCGCAAGACCGTGAAGTGGTATCTCGAACATGCCGGCTGGGTGCAGCATGTGCAGAGCGGCAGCTACCGCGACTGGCTCGCGCAACACTACGGCGCCGACGGCGGCGCCAAGCAGTAAGGACATCGCATGAAAGTCACCGTGGTGGGCACCGGCTACGTCGGCCTGGTGTCGGGCGCGTGCCTGGCCGAGATGGGCAATCACGTCGTCTGCCTGGACGTCGACGCCGCCAAGATCGCGCTGCTCGAGGTCGGCGGCATGCCGATCCACGAGCCCGGGCTGGACCGGGTGGTGGCGCGCAACGTCGCTGCCGGCCGCCTGAGCTTCACCACCGATGTCGCGGCGGCGGTGGCGCACGGCACGCTGCAGTTCATCGCCGTGGGCACGCCGCCCGACGAGGACGGCTCGGCCGACCTGCAGTACGTGCTGGCGGCGGCGCGCAACATCGGCCGCCACATGAACGACTACAAGGTCATCGTCGACAAGAGCACGGTGCCGGTGGGCACGGCGGACAAGGTGCGCGCCGCAGTCGCCGAGGTGCTGGCCGAGCGCGGCGCGGCGACCGGCTTCGCGGTGGTGTCGAACCCCGAGTTCCTGAAGGAGGGCGCTGCGGTCGACGACTTCATGCGCCCCGACCGCATCATCGTCGGCGCCGACGACGAAGGCGCGATCCGGCTGATGCGCGAGCTGTATGCGCCGTTCCAGCGCAACCACGACAAGCTGGTGGTGATGGACCTGCGTTCGGCCGAGCTGACCAAGTACGCGGCCAACGCGATGCTGGCCACGCGCATCTCGTTCATGAACGAGATGGCGCTGCTGGCCGAGCGTGTCGGCGCCGACATCGAGCAGGTGCGGCTGGGCATCGGCAGCGACCCGCGCATCGGCTTCGACTTCCTCTATGCCGGCTGCGGCTATGGCGGCTCGTGCTTCCCGAAGGACGTGAAGGCGCTGATCCACACCGCCGACGAATCGGGGCGTGCGCTGCAGGTGCTGCGCGCGGTGGAGAGCGCCAACGACGCGCAGAAGCGCGTGCTGGTCGAGAAGATCACGCGGCGCTTCGGCGATGACCTGGCCGGGCGCCGCTTCGCGCTGTGGGGGCTGGCCTTCAAGCCGAACACCGACGACATGCGCGAGGCGCCGAGCCGCGTGCTGATCGACGAGCTGCTCGCGCGCGGCGCCGTGGTGCAGGCCTACGACCCGGTGGCGATGGGCGAGGCGCGGCGTGTGCTGCCGGTGTCGCCGTCGCTGGTCTTCGCCGCCAGCGCGATGGACACGCTGCAGGACGCCGATGCGCTGGTGATCGTCACCGAATGGAAGGAATTCCGCAGCCCGGACTTCGCGCGCATCCGCCGCGCGCTGCGCCAGCCGCTGATCTTCGACGGCCGCAACATGTTCGTGCCGGCGGTGGTCGAGGCGGCCGGCATCGAGTACCACCCCATCGGCAGGCTCGGCTCGCGGCGTTAGGCCGCGCTATGCTGGCGCAATGAGCCAGCATCCGCCCGCGCGTGGCCCGAAGATCCCGCAGTCGGTGCTGGTGGTCATCCACACGCCCGGGCGGCAGGTGCTGCTGATCGAAAGGGCCGACCACCCCGGCTACTGGCAGAGTGTCACCGGCTCGAAGGACCGGCCGGACGAGCCGCTGCCGCAGACCTGCGTGCGCGAGGTCGAGGAAGAAACCGGCATCGTCGTCGGCGGCACGGCCGTGCCCGAGGCGGCGCTGCGCGACTGGGGCCTGCGCAACGTCTACGAGATCTATCCGGTGTGGCGCCACCGGTATGCGCCCGGGGTGACGCACAACACCGAGCACGTGTTCGGCCTGACCGTCGCCGCCGGCACGCCGGTGCGGCTGAATCCGCGCGAGCACCTGCGCTTCGGCTGGTGGCCGTGGCGCGAGGCGGCCGACCGCTGCTTCTCGCCGAGCAATGCCGAAGCCATCCTGCAGCTGCCGCGCTTCCTGCCCGAGCCGAGCCGATGAACCCCTACGCCTCGCCCGGCTTCTCCGCGTCGACGCAGTTCGACCCGACGACGCTGCGCGTGGCCACCTACAACATCCACAAGGGCGTGCGCGGCGTCGGCCCGCGCAAGCGGCTGGAGATCCACAACCTGGGGCTGGGGGTCGAGGCGCTCGACGCCGACCTGGTGTTCCTGCAGGAGGTGCGGCTGTTCCACACCCGCGACGCGCGCCAGTTCGAGCGCACCTGGTTCGGCTGGCCCGACGGCGGCCAGGCCGACTTCCTCGCGCCCGAGGGCTACGACGTCGCCTACCGCACCAACGCCATCACGCGCCACGGCGAGCACGGCAACGCGCTGCTGTCGCGCTGGCCGCTGGGCGACGTCGGCCATCACGACGTCAGCGACCATCGTTTCGAGCAGCGCGGGCTGCTGCACGTGCCGGTGCGCTGGAACGAGCAGCCGCTGCACGCCGTGGTCGTGCACTTCGGGCTGGCGCACCGCAGCCGCGTGCGCCAGGTGCAGCGGCTCGCCGACTTCCTGGCGCGCGAGGTGCCGGCCGGCGAGATGCTGGTCGTCGCCGGCGACTTCAACGACTGGGGCGAGAAGCTCGATGCGCCGATGCGCGAGCTCGGCCTGCAGCGCGCGCGTTCGCCGAACGACCGGGGCGCGCAGCGCCTGACCTTCCCGTCGCGCGTGCCGGTGTTCGCGATGGACCGCATCTACGTGCGCGGGCTGGCCTGCAGTGCCACCGCCGTGCCGCGCGGATCGGCCTGGGCGCGCATGTCGGACCACCTGCCGCTGCTGGCCGAGCTTCGATGCGCATGACCTGCGGCCGATGACCGAGGCCGAGCCCGAGGTCGCCGGCTTCGTCGGCGGCAACCGCGTCGCCCTGCTCGAGGGCGGCGACCAGCTGTTCCCGGCGATGCAGCGGGCGATGGCCGAGGCGCGGCGCCAGGTCTGGCTGGCGACCTACATCTTCCACGACGACGCCGCCGGCCTGGCCATGGCCGATGCGCTGTGCGCGGCCGCGCGCCGCGGGCTCGCCGTGCACGTGGTGGTCGATGGCTTCGGCTCGATGGCCGCACTGCCGGCGCTGCAGCGCCGGCTGGCCGACGGCGGCGTGCAGTTCGACGTGTTCCGGCCGCTCGACCGCTGGTCGTCCTGGCTGCAGCCGTCGCAGCTGCGCCGGCTGCATCACAAGCTGTGCGTCGTGGACGACGCGGTGGCCTTCGTCGGTGGCATCAACGTCCTCGACGACCGCCTCGACCTGCACCACGGCCGCAGCGAGCAGCCGCGGCTCGATTTCGCGGTCGAACTGCGCGGCCCGGTGGTCGCCCAGGCGCAGCACCTGGTGCAGCGGCTGGCGGCGCGCGCGCGGCTCGGCCATGAATGGCGCGCCGAGGTGGGCGCGCT
>DAORHX010000070.1:0-13580 GCA_035438245.1 Rubrivivax sp. | reverse complement strand
GCGGATGCACTGACGCACTGGCTGCGCGAGCATGCCGACTGCGACGCGCAGCGGCTGCGCAGCCTGGTGCGCGCCGCGCGCCGCGAGGCCGCGCTGCCGCCCGAGCAGCGCAACCCACGCAGCCAGCGCGAGCTGTTCCAGTTCATCCGACCGCTGTTGAGCTCATGAGCACCTTCGATCCCGTGCGCATCGGCCTGGTGTCGACCAGCGACCGTGCCGCCAGTGGCGTCTACGCCGACCAAGGCATCCCGGCGCTGCAGGACTGGCTGGGCCGCGCATTGCGCAACCCCATCACCTGGCTGACACGGCTGATTCCCGACGAGCAGGCACGGATCAGCGCAGCGCTGTGCGAGCTGGTCGATACCGAACACTGCGACCTGGTGCTGACCACCGGCGGCACCGGCCCGGCGCCGCGCGATGTCACGCCAGAGGCCACGCTGGCCGTCGCGCACAAGCCGATGCCCGGCTTCGGCGAGCAGATGCGGCAGATCAGCCTGGCCTTCGTGCCCACCGCGATCCTGTCGCGCCAGGTGGCGGTGATCCGCGGCAAGGCGCTGATCATCAACCTGCCCGGGCAGCCGAAGGCGATCGCCGAGACGCTGCAAGGGCTGCCGGACGCGACGCCGCCGGTGCCCGGCATCTTCGCCGCCGTGCCCTACTGCATCGACCTGATCGGCGGGCCCTACATCGAAACCGACGCCGCGCTGTGCAAGGCCTTCCGGCCGAAGTCGGCGCAGCGCCGGCCGGCTACTTGACCAGCCGGTTCAGGCTCTCGGCGTCGAACTGCTCGGTGGTGTGCGCGTCCTGCGGCACGCATGGTGCGCCCGGCAGTTCGCGCGCCCCGGCGGACAGCGTCTCGATCGCCTGCCACAGCAGCGCGATCTGGTGTTCCTGCGACGCCGTGCTGTCGATCAGCCCCTTCATCGCCAGCGACACCGGGTCGTCGCCCTGCGTCACGCCGTAGGCCGAGAAGCCCATGCGTGCCGAGGCGGCCTCGCGCGCGACATCGGCCTTGGCCTCGATGATGCGCGCCGGGATGCCCACCGCGGTCGCGCCCGGCGGCACCGGCTTGAGCAGCACCGCGTTCGAGCCGACACGCGCCCCGTCGCCGACGGTGAAGCCCCCCAGCACCTTGGCCCCCGCACTGACGACGACACCGCGGCCCAGCGTCGGGTGCCGCTTCGCGCCCTTGTACAGCGTGGTGCCGCCCAGCGTCACGCCCTGGTAGATGGTGCAGTCGTCGCCGACCTCGGCCGTCTCACCGATGACGATGCCCATGCCGTGGTCGATGAACACGCGGCGCCCGATGGTGGCCCCCGGATGGATCTCGATGCCGGTGAAAAAACGCGCCAGCTGCGAGATGAAACGGCCGACCCAGCGAAACCCCCGCGTCCAGCAGGCATGCGCCCAGCGGTGCATGACCAGCGCATGCAGCCCGGGATAGCAGCTCAGCACCTCCCAGCCCGAACGGGCGGCGGGATCGCGTTCGAGGATGCAGGCGATGTCTTCACGCAGGCGGCTGAACATGGATCGCTGGTCTGTGAATGGGAGCAAAGTGTATGCCGGCACGGCTCGGCCCGCCTGGCAGCAGGGTCAGGCCATGCGCTACGCTAGCAGGCACCGCAACGAGGCGACGATGAACAAGCGACACCTGCTCTGCCTGCTGGCCGCGACCGGCGCACTGGCGCTGCTCGGCGGCTGCGCCACCACCGCGACCACGCTCGACGCGCAATGGGTCAACCCGCAGATCGCCGGCAAACGCGGCTTGAACAGCATCATGGTCATGTCGGCGGTGCGCGACTCGACCAACCGCCGCATCTTCGAGGACCGCATGGTGGGCGCGCTGCAGGCCGCGGGCGTGAAGGCGGTGCAGTCGTACAAGTTCATCCCAGAGGAAGGCCCGGTCGGCGAGGAGCGCCTGCGCGGCGTGCTGACGCAGGCCGGCGCGACCCACGCGATGGTCACGCGCATCATCAACGTCACCACGCAGGTCTACGTCTCGCCGGGCATGGTGATGGGCCCGGGCTGGGGGCCCGGCTGGGGCTGGGGCGGCACCTGGGGGCCCGGCTGGGGGCCGGGCTGGGGCGGCTTCGCCGCCTACCAGAACGCGATGTGGGCGACGAGCATCCCGCCGCAGGTCACGACCACGCAGAACGTGCATTCGGACACGCGCGTCTTCGATGCGTCCGATGCCGTGGTGCAATGGTCGGCCGCGACCACCACCGCCACCGGCTATCGGTCGGTGACGGAGCTGATCGAGCAGTTCGTGCAGCTGATCGTCACGACGATGGTGAAGGACGGCGTCATCTGACGGGCGGCGACGGCGCCTTCAGCGCCGCTCTTCGATCGCGCGCGCGATGCCGCGCAGGATGTGCACTTCCTGCTCCGTCAGCCGCGCGCGGTGCAGCAGCTGCTGCAGCCGTGGCATCAGCTTCTTCGGCGCGGCGGGGTCCAGATAGCCGAGCCGCACCAGCGCACGCTGCCAGTGCTCGAGCACGCCTTGCTGCGCCCTCATGTCGGCCAAAGCCGTCGGCGGCGTGCGCGGCATGACCTCGAAGCCGCCCAGCGCCAGCCGCCATTCGTAGGCGATCAGCTGCACCGCCTGCGCCAGGTTGAGCGAGCCGTAACGCGCGTCGGTGGGAATGCTCAGGCAGGCATGACAGCGGTAGACGTCCTCGTTGCTCAGGCCCACACGCTCGCAGCCGAAGACGAAGGCGACGCGCAGCGCAGATTCGCGCAACGTCGGCAGATGCTCGCGTGGCGCCCACGTCGGCGGCCCGAAATCGCGCGGCGTCATCGCCGTCGCGCACACGTGGTGCACGGCGTCCAGCGCGTCGTCCAACGTAGCGACGATGCGTGCGCGCGCCAGGATGTCGGCCGCGCCGCTGGCCATGGCCACGGTCTCCTCGCGCGACAGCACGTCGGCGAAGCGCGGCGCGACCAGCACCAGTTCGGCGAAGCCCATCACCTTGATGGCGCGCGCGGCGGCGCCGACGTTGCCGGCATGGCTGGTGTGTACCAGCACGAATCGCGTGGGGTCGGGGCCTGCGGTCATCGGCGGCTAAAATCCAAGGTTGCTCGTCGCGGCATTCTCGCCGCGCAGCGCTCTTTGCCACTGCCGCCGCGCCCCATGTCCCAGACTCTCCATCCGATGCTCAACATCGCCGTCAAGGCGGCGCGCGCGGCAGGCGCGATCATCAACCGCGCGGCACTCGACATCGAAGTGCTGAAGGTCAACACCAAGAACCCGAACGACTTCGTCACCGAAGTGGACCATGCATCCGAGCGCGCCATCATCGACACGCTGCTCGAGGCCTATCCGGGCCACGCGATCCTCGCCGAGGAGTCGGGCCGCGCGCACGGCGCGAAGCACAGCGACTACGTCTGGATCATCGATCCGCTGGACGGCACCACCAACTTCATCCACGGGTTGCCGACCTATGCGGTGTCGATCGCGCTGGCGCATCGCGGCCAGGTGCAGCAGGCGGTCGTCTACGACCCGGCGCGCAACGACCTGTTCTATGCCTCCAAGGGCCGTGGCGCCTTCCTCAACGACCGGCGGCTGCGTGTCAGCAAGCGCACGCGCATGGCCGAAGCGCTGATCGGCACGGGGTTCCCCTTCCGCAAGGGTGACAACTTCAAGCACTACCTGAAGATCTTCGAGACGGTGATGCAAAGCTGCGCCGGGCTGCGCCGCCCGGGCGCCGCGGCGCTGGACCTGTGCTACGTGGCGGCCGGCTGGTACGACGGCTTCTTCGAGACCGGTCTGCAGCCCTGGGACGTGGCCGCGGGCTCGCTGCTGGTCAGCGAGGCCGGCGGGTTGATCGGCAACTTCACCGGCGACGCCGACTTCCTCTATCAGCGCGAGGTCGTCGCCGGCAACCCGAAGATCTACGGCCAGCTGGTGCACCTGCTGTCCGCGCACACCCTGGTGGCGCGCGGCGAGGTGCCGGCCGGCGACGCGCCGGCGGCAGCGCCGTAGCGTCGGTCCTCAGGGCGGCAACAGCACCGCCGCACCGTCGAAGCGGCCTTCGCGCAGGTCGGCCAGCGCCTCGTTGGCCTGCGCCAGCGGGTAGCGCGTGACCTGCGTGCGGACGCCCGCTTGCGGCGCCACGCGCAGGAAGTCGATGCCGTCCTGCCGCGTCAGGTTGGCCACCGACACCAGCTGGCGCTCCTGCCACAGCAGCCGATAGGGAAACGACGGGATGTCGCTCATGTGGATGCCGGCGCAGACCACGCGGCCGCCCTTGCGAACGGCGCGCAGCGCCAGCGGCACCAGGGCACCCACCGGGGCGAACAGGATCGCTGCGTCCAGCTCGTGCGGCGGCGCTTCCTGCGCCGCGCCGGCCCAGACCGCGCCGAGGCTGCGCGCGAAGGCCTGGCTGCCGCTGTCGCCGGCGCGCGTGAACGCATAGACGCTGCGCCCCTGCCATGCCGCCACCTGCGCGAGGATGTGCGCCGCCGCACCGAAGCCGTACAGCCCGAGGTGGCGGCCCTCGCCGGCCATGACCAGCGCGCGCCAGCCGATGAGCCCCGCGCACAGCAACGGCGCCAGCGATGCATCGTCGCCCTGCTCGCCCAGCGGGAAGGCGAAGCGTGCGTCGGCGATCGTCGCGCTGGCGAAACCGCCGTCGCGCGTGTAGCCGGTGAACAGCGGCCGGTCGCAGAGGTTCTCCTGCCGGCCCAGGCAGTAGCTGCAGTGGCCGCAGGTGTGGCCGAGCCACGGGATGCCGACACGCTCGCCGACGCGCAGGCCGCCGACGCCTTCGCCGACCGTGTCGACGCGGCCGACGATCTCGTGGCCGGGCACGATCGGCAGCCGCAGGTCGGGCAGCTCGCCGTCGAGCACGTGCAGGTCGGTGCGGCACACGCCGCAAGCCGAGACACGCACGCGGATCTCGCCGGGACCGGGTCGCCGTTCGGCGAGCTCGGTCCATTCGAGCGGCCCGCCGCTGCGCCTGAGCACCATCGCCTGCATCGCTGTCCTTTCCCGGTCCGCGCTGCACACTGTAAGCGCAGTGCGCGTGGCGTAGAGTGCGGCGCTTCGCCCGCGCACCGACACGATGCAGCCCGCTGCCTCCTCCGCCTCGATCCCCAGGGCCGCCGCCTGGATGGCCGGCTGGTTGACGCTGATGCTGGTGATCGCCATCGCCGGGCGCGAGGCGACGCGCGAGCTGGCGGTGTTCCAGGTGATGGAGATGCGCTCGCTGATCGGCCTGCTGCTGATCTATCCGCTGGTGCGCGCCGCCGGCGGCCTGCCTGCGCTGCGCACACGGCGCCTGCGCGAGCACACGCTGCGCAACGTCGTGCACTACGCGGCGCAGTACGGCTGGTTCGCCGCACTGACGATGATCCCGCTGGCGCAGGTGGTGGCCATCGAGTTCACGATGCCCATCTGGACCGTGCTGCTGGCGGCTGCATGGCTCGGCGAACGCATCACCGCGGCGCGGCTGGTGGCGGTGGCGCTGGGTCTGCTGGGCGTCGCGCTGATCGTGCGCCCCGGCGCCGGCTTCGGCGCCGGCCAGTGGGTGGCGCTGGCTGCCGCCGTCGGCTTCGCCGTGTCGGTGACGCTGGTGAAGTCGCTGACGCGCAGCGACAGCGCACTGCACATCACCTTCTGGATGCTGGTGCTGCAGTCGCTGCTCGGGCTGTGGCCTGCGCTGGCGTCCTGGCGCTGGCCGTCCGCCGCCACCTGGGGCTGGGTGCTGGTGGTGGCGTTCTGCGGCACCTATTCGCACTACTGCATGGCGCGCGCGATGCAGCACGCCGATGCCACCGTGGTCGTGCCGATGGACTTCCTGCGCGTGCCGCTGACCGCGCTGGCCGGCTGGCTGATCTATGCCGAGCGGCTGGACCTGCTGACCGTACTCGGCACCGTGCTGATCCTCGGCGGCAACCTGGCCAATACGCGTCGCGCCGCCAGGCGCTGACCACGCGGCCCTTGCCGAGCGCCTCCGACCTCACTGAGCCTGCGGTACATGACGCTGCGCACGCGGTTCGCCGCGCCGCGGGCGTGACGTGCTAGATTTCCCCACGCCCCCCGCGCGACCCCATGCCGATGTCCGCCCTGCCCCGCACGCTCCGGCGGCTGTGCTGCGCCGCAGCCGGCCTGTGCCTGGCGGCCTGCGGCGGTGGCGAAGTCGGCGGCACGCTCAGCGGCCTGGGCGACGCACGCAGCGTCACGCTGCTGAACAACGACCGCGACGCGCTGACCCTCGTGCGCAACGGCAGCTTCACCTTCGCCGACACGCTGGCAGCGAATGCCGCCTATGCGGTGACGGTGCAGACACAGCCGGTCGGGCAATCGTGCAGCGTCGCCGGCGGCAGCGGCACGATCGACGCCGACGGCAACTCGATCGACAGCGTGCGCGTCAGTTGCGCCTTCGTCGCCACGCTGCGCGGCACGGTCAGCGGCCTGCTGCCCGGGGCAGCGGTGACGCTGGGCGACGGCAGCCACCGCGTGGCCGTCAGCAGCGACGGCCCCTTCGCCTTTGCGCCCACGCTGGCGGACGGCACGCGCTACGAAGTGAGCGTGCTGACGCAGCCGATCGGCGGCAACTGCATCGTGCCCAACGGCAGCGGCACCTTCGTTGCCGCCAGCTTCGACGAAATCCGCGTGGTCTGCAGCTGAGCTGACCTGGCGCGGACCGTGCGCGGCGCGCTCGGCGCGCCAAGGACGTCGACGTCGCTCAGCGCTTGCTCAGCATCAGGTGCTGCGCATGCCCGGACGCCTGATGCTGCGTGCAGCGCCAACCCAGCGCCGCAAGGTCGATGCCCGTCAGCAGCGCCTCGCCGCGGCCCAGCAGCACCGGCGACTGCACCAGATGCATGTCGTCGATCAGCCCGGCCTGCAGGAACTGGCGCACCGTGGCCACGCCGCCGCCGACGCGCACGTCCTTGCTCCGGGCGGCCTCGCGTGCACGCTGCAGCGCCTCGTGGATGCCGCCGGTGACGAAGTGGAACACCGTGCCGCCCTTCATGGTCAGCGGCGGCCGCGCATGATGCGTCACCACGAACACCGGCACGTGGTAGGGCGGGTCGTCGCCCCACCAGCCGCGCCAACTGTCGTCGGGCCACGGCCCACGCACCGGGCCGAACATGTTGCGGCCCAGGATCCACGCGCCGATGTTCTCGAAGCTGCGTCGTGCCCAGTCGTCGTCGATACCGGTGTCGCCACCGTCCCCGCCGTGCATCGCGGTGAAGGTGCGGGTGTGCAGCATCCAGGGGTGCAGCCCCAGGCCACCGACACCGAGCGGGTTCTGCAGGCTCTGCTCGGGGCCGGCGCCGAAGCCGTCGAGCGACACTGCGAAGGCCAGCACCTTGACCCTGGACATGCCGCGATGCTACACAGCCTGCCCACCCGGGATGCGCGGGTCCCGGGCTAACGGTACTTGCGCAGCTCCATCTTGCCCAGCTGCGCGCGGTGCACCTCGTCGGGCCCGTCGGCCAGGCGCAGCGCGCGCGACATCGCGTAGGCGTGGCCTAAGCCGAAGTCGTTGCTGGTGCCGCCGCCGCCGTGCGCCTGGATCGCCCAGTCGATGACCCGGGCCGCCATGTTCGGCACCGCCACCTTGATCATCGCGATCTCGGTCCTGGCCACCTTGTTGCCCACCGTGTCCATGCGGTGCGCGGCGTTCAGCGTCAGCAGCCGCGCCTGCTCGATGAGGATGCGCGACTCGGCGATGCGCTCCAGCGTCACGCCCTGCTCTGCCACCGGCTTGCCGAAGGCCACGCGCGACAGCGTGCGCCGGCACATGCGCTCGAGCGCGCGCTCGGCCAGGCCGATCTGGCGCATGCAGTGGTGGATGCGCCCAGGGCCGAGGCGGCCCTGCGCGATCTCGAAGCCGCGGCCCTCGCCGAGCAGCATGTTCGATGCCGGCACGCGCACGTTGTCGAACAGCACCTCCGAGGCGCGGTCGGGCATGCCGTAAAAGCCGAACACCGGCAGCGGGCGGATGACCTTGACGCCGGGCGCATCCATCGGCACCAGGATCATCGACTGCTGCTTGTGGCGGTCAGGGTTGTCCGGATCGGTCTTGCCCATGAAGATGGCGATCTTGCAGCGCGGATCGGTGGCGTTGGTGGTGTACCACTTGTGGCCGTTGATGACGTAGTCGTCGCCGTCGCGGCGGATCGAGCTTTCGATGTTGGTGGCGTCGCTGGACGCGACCTTCGGCTCGGTCATCGCGAAGCACGAGCGGATCTCGCCGGCCAGCAGCGGCTTCAGCCAGCGCTCCTGATGTTCCGGCGTGCCGTAGCGCGCCAGCACCTCCATGTTGCCGGTGTCCGGCGCGCTGCAGTTGAAGACCTCGGGCGCCAGGAAGCTGCGGCCCATGATCTCGCACAGCGGCGCGTATTCCAGATTGGTCAGGCCGGCGCCGTGTCCGGATTCGGGCAGGAACAGGTTCCACAGGCCCGCAGCGCGCGCCTTCGGCTTGAGTTCCTCGACCACCGGATGCACCTTCCACGGGCCGAGCGTTTCCGCTTCGTCGGCATGGCGCTTCTCGTTCGGGTAGATGTGCTCGTCCATGAACGCGTTCAGGCGCTGCTGCAGCTGCTGGACCTTGGGGGAGGGATCGAATGCCATGCGTGCTCCTGCCGTGCTGTCGAAGACGCCGATGCTCCGCCGCCCCGCCGACGCGCGCAAGCTCCTGCGCGACAGCAAGGCTGTCCTGGGCGGGACAGCGGCCGCAACGCATCGCAGGGCTTCGCCGGCAGCCAGGGGCGCTGCGGGCACCGCGGCGGGGGCCGTTCCGGCCGGGCCCCAAGCGCGCAGGCGGCGCGGAACAATGCGCCCTTGCTACCCGTCGACGAAAGGACGCCAGCATGTGCCGCAACATCAGGACGCTGTTCAACTTCGAGCCGCCGGCCACCGAGCTGGAGATCCGCGACGCCTCGCTGCAGTTCGTGCGCAAGCTCAGCGGCTTCAGCGTGCCGTCGCAGGCCAACCGCGAGGCCTTCGAGCGCGCCGTCGACGAGGTGGCCACGTCGGCGCGCATGCTGATCGCCTCGCTGGTGACCCACGCACCGCCGCGCACGCGCGAGCTCGAGGCCGAACGCGCGCGCCAGCGCAGCCTGGCGCGCTTCGCGCCGCGAGCCGGCTGAGCGCGCTGTGGTACACCGCTGCCGACCCCACTGCGCCGCGCCATCATGAACCTGGTCGACCTGCGTTCGGACACCGTCACCCGGCCGACGGCCGGGATGCGCGCGGCGATGGCCGCCGCCGAGGTCGGCGACGACCAGTACGGCGAGGATCCGAGCACCAACCGGCTGCAGGCCCGCGTGGCCGAGATGCTCGGCAAGGAGGCCGGGCTGTGGCTGCCCAGCGGCACGATGGCCAACCAGGTGGCGCTGCTGACGTTGACGCGCCCGGGCGACGAGGTCATTGCCTGCCGCGAGTCGCACGCCGCCTGGCACGAGGCCGGCGGTGCGGCGGCCAACGCCGGCGTGCAGATCCACGAGATCGGTGCGGGCGGCGTGTTCAGCGCCGGGCAGCTGCGCGCGGCGGTCAAGCCGCGCCATCTCGCGGTGTTCCCGACGACCACGCTGGTCGAGGTGGAAAACACGCACAACCGTGCCGGCGGCATCGTCGTGCCGCAACCCGAGGTGCAACGCATCTGCGCGACGGCGCGCGAGCTCGCGCTGGCGACCTTCCTCGACGGCGCGCGGCTGTGGAACGCCAGCGCCGCCAGCGGGCTGGCGCTGGGCGCGCTGGCCGCACCGTTCGACCTGGTGGCGGTGGCCTTCAGCAAGGGGCTGGGTGCGCCCGGCGGTTCGCTGCTCGCCGGCCCCAAGGCGCTGATCGCCGCCGCCGACCGCCATCGCCGGCGCCTGGGCGGCGCGATGCGGCAGAACGGCATCTTCAGCGCCGCCGCGCTGCATGGGCTGGACCACCACCTGGCGCGCCTGGGCGACGACCATGCGCATGCTCGTGTCTTCGCCGAACGGCTGCTGCGCGGCGCGCCGGTGCAGCTGGATCTGCGCACCGTGCAGACCAACATCGTCGTCTTCCATCTGCCCGACACGCTGCCGCTGGACGCGCCGGCGCTGTGCACGCTCGCGCGCGGGCGCGGCGTGCTCGTCAACGCCTTCGGCGAGCGCACCGTGCGCGCGGTCACGCATCTGGACGTCGACCGCGCGCAGTGCGAGCACGCGGCCGAGGTGCTGGCACAGCTGCTGGCGCCGTAGGGCGCATGCCGCACCGCTGCCCTGTCGCGGCCTTGGCGGATGTCAAGGCGGCGCGGCGTGTGCTGCGCTAGGCTCGCCACCTGCCATCAGAACCGTCTACCGCATGACCGCCCGATCGACTCCCGCCACCCCCGACCCCGCCATCGCGCTGGACAGCGCCTTGCACGCGATGGCCGCCCCGCTGACCGGCGGGCTGTCACCGATCACCCTGCGGCTGGCCCAGGCCGACTGGGCGCTGCACCTGCTGACGCAGCCGGCGCAGTCGTGGCGGCTGGCGCTGGACGTGCAGCGCGCGCTGGCCGAGTGGTCGGTGTCCGGCATGCAGCCGGCCGAGCCGGCCGCCGGCGAGGACCACCGTTTCAGCCACCCCGGCTGGCAGCAGTGGCCGTTCGCGCCGATGGTGCAGGCGTATCGCAGCGCCGAAACGTGGTGGCAGCGCGCCACCGACCTGCGCGGCATGACCCCGCACCACCGCGACGTCACGCGCATGTTCGCGCGCCAGTGGCTGGATACGCTGTCGCCGGCCAACTTCGCGCTCACCAACCCCGAGGTACTGCAACGCACTGCCGAGTCCGGCGGCGCCAACTTCATCGATGGCGCGGCGCTCGCGCTGGACCGCTGGCGGCTGCGCCAGGGCCTGGCCCCGCTGCAGCCCGCCGAACACCCGTACCGGCCGGGCGTGGACCTGGCCGTGACGCCGGGCAAGGTGGTGCATCGCAATGCGCTGATCGAGCTGATCCAGTACGCGCCGCAGACGCCCAGGGTGCAGGCCGAGCCGGTGTTCATCGTGCCGTCCTGGATCATGAAGTACTACGTGCTCGACCTGTCGCCGCACAACTCGATGGTGCGCTGGCTGGTGTCGCAGGGGCACACGGTGTTCATCGTCTCGTGGCGCAACCCCGACGAGGGCGACGCGCTGCTGGCGATGGACGACTACCTGCAGCTCGGCGTGTTCGATGCGCTGGCGGCGATCGCGCGGCGGCTGCCCGACACGCGCGTGCACGCCTGCGGCTACTGCCTCGGCGGCACGCTGCTGGCGATCGGCGCCGCGGCGCTGGCCCGGCCGCAGCGGGTGGAGCGCGCCGACTTGCTGGCGCCGCTGGCCAGCGTGTCGCTGCTGGCGGCCGAGGTCGATTTCAGCGAGCCCGGCGAGATGGGCGTGCTGATCGACGAGTCGCAGGTGGCGATGCTCGAGGACCAGATGGCCGAGCGCGGCTTCCTCAGCGGGCGGCAGATGGCCGGCAGCTTCCAGTTCCTGCATTCGCGCGAGCTGGTGTGGTCGGCACAGACGCGCGAGCTGCTGCTCGGCGAAGCGCTGCGCCCGAACGACCTGATGGCCTGGAATGCCGACGTCACGCGCATGCCGGCGGCGATGCACAGCGAATACCTGCGCCGCTGCTACCTGCGCAACGAACTGGCCGAAGGCCGCTACCCGGTCGAGGGCCTACCGGTGTCGCTGGCCGACATCCGCCTGCCCCTCTTCCTGGTCGGCACCGAGAAGGACCACGTGTCGCCGTGGCGCTCGGTCTACAAGCTGCACCGGCTGACCCAGGGCGAGCTGTGTTTCGTGCTGACCAACGGCGGGCACAACGCCGGCATCGTCAGCGAGCCGGGTCACGCGGGGCGGCACTACGCCACGCACACGCGGCATAGCGGCGACCCGGTGCGCGACCCCGATGCCTGGCAGGCCCACGCGCGCCGCCACGAGGGCTCATGGTGGACGGCCTGGCACGCCTGGCTGCTGGCGCATGGCAGCCCCGCGCAGGTGCCGGCGCGCCGCATCGACCCGGCCGCCGTCATCACCGACGCGCCGGGCGAGTACGTGCAGGTGCGCTACCACGATTGACGCCGCACGGGCCGGCTCTCAGGGCGTGATCACCACCAGCACGCTGCAGGGCGCGACCTCGATCAGGCTCTTCGAGACCGAGCCGCGCCACCAGCGCTCGGCCCAGCTTTCCAGGTGCTTGTGGCCGACGACGATCAGGTTGGCGCGCACGCGCTGCGCGACGCGCACGATCTCGTCGATGGAGATGCCGACGACGACCTCGCCGCGCACGTCCAGCCCGGCGGCGCTCAGCCGCGAGACGCCCTGGTCCAGCACCGCCTGGAAGCGCGCCTTCTCCTCGCTGTCGCTGCCCGGGCTGTAGGCCCAGGCCTCGCCGGCGATCAGCGCCACCGGCGGTGGCATCACCGCCACCAGGTGCAGCTGCGCCTGGCTCCACTGCCCGATCTCCTGGCAATCGAGCAGCGCGCGCTGCCCTGCTTCCGAGCCGTCATAGGCCAACACGATGGTCTTGTACATGGTCGACGTCCTTTCCGATTGCTGCGGTCCCGGCGCAAGTTTGACGCAGCAGGGCCGCTCCTACAATGCGCCCCCCTTACCGACCCCACCATGTTCAAGAACGCATTGATCTACCGCATCGAAGCCTGGGAGCCCCCGGCGCGCGCCGTCATCGAACAGCGGCTGCAGCAACAGCGCTTCGTCGCCTGCGCCGCGTCGCAGCCTGAATCGGCCGGCTGGATCGAGCCGCGCGGCCATGCGCACGGCGCACTGCTCGAGCAGGTCGACGGCCAGGCGATCCTGCAGCTGTGCGTCGAGCGCAAGCCGGTGCCGGCGTCGGTGGTCAAGAACCTGCTCGAAGAACGCGCGGGCCGGATCGAGCGCGACACCGGCCGGCGCCCGCGCGGCAAGCAGCTGCGCGAGCTGAAGGAAGGCATCGTGCACGAGCTGCTGCCGCGCGCCTTCGCCAAGCGCACGCACATGCGCGTCTGGGTCGACGCGAAGGCCGGGCTGGTCGTGGTCGACGCGTCCAGCATGAAGAAGGCCGACGGGCTGATCACGCTGCTGGCCGAGCTGCTGGGCGGCGGGCTGCGGCTGCAGCCGCTGCACACGCAAGTGGCGCCGGCCACGGCGATGGCCGGCTGGCTGATCGCGCGCGAGGCACCGGCCGGCTTCGGCATCGACCGCGACTGCGAGCTGAAAGCCCCCGACAACGACAAGGCCAGCGTGCGCTACGCGCGCCACACGCTGGACATCGCCGAGCCCGGCGAGCACATCCGCCAAGGCAAGCTGCCGACGCAGCTGGCGCTGACCTGGGCCGGCCGCGTCTCCTTCGTGCTGACCGAGGCGCTGGCCTTGAAACGCATCAAGCTGCTCGACGTGGTACTCGAAAGCGCACCGCAGGCCGACGGCGACGACAGCTTCGACGCCGACATGGCGCTGTTCACCGGCGAGCTGCGCCAGCTGCTCACCGAGCTGCTGGCCGCGCTCGGCGGCGAAGTACCGCGCGAAGCCTGAGACGTTTCGACGATGGCAGCTGCTGAACGTGCCCCTGCTGTCGGCGCAAAGCGGAATTTCAGAAGTCCGCTGTCCGTGTGAAGAGCCGGCGCGG
>DAORHX010000069.1:0-13620 GCA_035438245.1 Rubrivivax sp. | reverse complement strand
TCGGCCTGGGCGACATCGGCCCGCTGGCCGGCAAGCCGGTGATGGAAGGCAAGGGGTGCCTGTTCAAGAAGTTCGCCGGAATCGACGTCTTCGACATCGAACTGGCCGAGCGCGACCCGGACAAGCTGGTCGAGATCATCGCCGCGCTCGAACCCACGCTGGGCGGCATCAACCTCGAGGACATCAAGGCGCCGGAGTGCTTCACCATCGAGAAGAAGCTGCGCGAGCGGCTGAACATCCCGGTGTTCCACGACGACCAGCACGGCACCGCGATCATCAGCGCGGCGGCGCTGCTCAACGGGCTGGAGCTGGTGGGCAAGGAGATCGGCGCGATCAAGGTCGCGGTCTCGGGTGCCGGCGCGGCGGCGATCGCCTGCCTGGACGTGATGGTCGGCCTGGGTGTCAAGGCGTCGAACATCTATGTCTGCGACAGCAAGGGCGTGGTGCGCGAAGGGCGCGGCGACAAGCTCGACGAATCGAAGCAGCGCTACTGCCAGAAGACCGAGGCGCGCACGCTGGCCGACGTGGTCCAAGGCGCCGACGTGTTCCTCGGTTGTTCGGCGCCCGGCGTGCTGAGCGCGGAGATGGCCAAGACCATGGCCAGGCAGCCGATCATCCTGGCGCTGGCCAACCCCGAGCCGGAGATCCGGCCGGAGCTGGCCAAGGAAGCACGGCCCGACTGCATCATCGCCACCGGCCGTTCGGACTATCCGAACCAGGTCAACAACGTGCTGTGCTTCCCGTACATCTTCCGCGGCGCGCTGGACTGCGGCGCGACCAAGATCAACGAGGCGATGAAGCTGGCCTGCGTGCGCGAGATCGCCGCGCTGGCCAAGGCCGAGACCAGCGACGAGGTCGCCGCCGCCTACCCCGGGCGCGAGCTGAAGTTCGGCGCCGACTACCTGATCCCGACGCCCTTCGACGTGCGCCTGATTCTGCGCATCGCGCCGGCGGTGGCCAAGGCGGCGATGGACTCCGGTGTGGCCACAAGGCCGATCGCCGACCTGGAGGCGTATCGCCAGTCGCTGGGCCGTTTCGTCTACCAGACCGGCATGTTCATGCGCCCGGTGTTCGCCGCCGCCAAGGCCCAGTGCGAGAAGGGCGCGGCGCGCGTGGTCTACGCCGAAGGCGAGGACGAGCGCGTGCTGCGCGCGGTGCAGGTGGTGCAGGACGAAGGGCTGGCCAAGCCGATCCTGATCGGCCGGCCCGAGGTGGTGCGCATGCGCATCGAGCGCGCCGGCCTGCGACTGACGCCGGGGCGCGACTTCGAGCTCGTCGATCCGGCCGACGATCCGCGCTTTCGCGCCTATTGGGAAACCTACGCCGGCCTGATGGGCCGCGACGGCGTCACGCCCGAAGTCGCCAAGGCCGCGGTGCGGCGCTCGAACACGCTGATCGCCGCGCTGATGGTCAAGCGCGGCGAGGCCGACGCCATGCTGTGCGGGCTGGTCGGCCGCTACGACCAGCATCTGGAGCATGTGCGCGGCGTCATCGGCCACCGCAGCGGCCAGCAGGTGATGGCGGCGATGAACGCGCTGATGCTCGACCAGTACACGCTGTTCATCGCCGACACCTTCGTCAACGAGCTGCCCAGCGCCGAGGAGCTGGCCGAGATCGCCGTCATGGCCGCGGCCGAGGTGCGGCGCTTCGGGCTGCCGCCGAAGGTGGCGTTCCTGTCGCATTCGGTGTTCGGCTCGTCGCCGCGGCCGTCGGCCAAGCGCATGCGCGCCGCGCGCGACCTGTTCGTGCAGCGCTGCCCGGACATAGAGTGCGACGGCGAGATGCACGGCGACGCCGCGCTGTCCGAGACCATCCGCCGCGGCTACCTGCCGGACAGCACGCTCAGCGGCGCGGCCAACCTGCTGGTGCTGCCGAACATCGACGCCGCGAACATCCTGTTCAACGTGCTGAAGACCACCGGCGGCCACGGCGTCACCGTCGGCCCGGTGCTGCTCGGCGCGGCGCTGCCGGCGCACATCCTGACGCCGTCGTCAACCTCGCGCCGCGTCGTCAACATGACGGCGCTGGCCGTCGCCGATGTCGCCGAAGCGGCGGCGGCGCGACCCGCCGCCTGAACGATCTCCCCCGACCACGAAAGCCCTTCATGCCCCGCGCCACCAAGATCGTCGCCACCCTCGGCCCCGCCTCGAGCGACCCCGACGTGCTCGAGCGGCTGCTGCACGCCGGCGTCGACGTGGTGCGGCTGAACTTCAGCCACGGCACGGCGCAGGACCACCGCGACCGCGCCGAGCTGGTGCGCGAGACGGCGCAGCGCGTGGGCAAGCCGGTGGCGCTGATGGCCGACCTGCAGGGGCCGAAGATCCGCGTCGGCAGGTTCGAGGGCGGCAGCGTCACGCTGGTCAACGGCGCGGGCTTCGTGCTCGACGCCGCGCGCGAGACGCCGGGCGACGTCGGCGCGGTGGGGCTGGACTACAAGGAGCTGCCGCGCGACGTCAAGCCCGGCGACAAGCTGCTGCTCAACGACGGGCTGATCGTGCTGACCGTGCAGGCGGTGCGCGGCGAGCAGGTACACACCACGGTGGCGCAGGGCGGCGTGCTGTCCAACAACAAGGGCATCAACAAGCAGGGCGGCGGGCTGACCGCGCCGGCGCTGACCGCCAAGGACATGGAGGACATCAAGACGGCGATGAGCTTCCAGGCCGAGTACCTGGCGGTCAGCTTCCCGAAGAACGCCACCGACATGGAGATGGCACGCCAGCTGGCCAACGTCGCCGGCGAGGGCTTCCGCCACAAGCCGGCGCTGATCGCCAAGATCGAGCGCACCGAGGCCATCCCGCAGCTGGAGGCCATCCTCAAGGCCAGCGACGGCATCATGGTGGCGCGCGGCGACCTGGCGGTCGAGGTCGGCGCGGCGGCGGTGCCGGCGCTGCAGAAGAAGATGATCCGCATGGCGCGGGCGATGGACAAGGTGACGATCACCGCCACGCAGATGATGGAAAGCATGGTCACCAACCCGGTGCCCACGCGCGCCGAGGTCAGCGACGTGGCCAACGCCGTGCTCGATGGCACCGACGCGGTGATGCTCAGCGCCGAGACCGCGGCCGGCCAGTACCCGGTGGAAACCGTCGAGCACATGGCGCTGATCGCGCTGGAGGCCGAGCGCGCCGAGGACGTGCGGCTGGACGCCGACTTCACCGACAAGCGCTTCGGCCGCATCGACCAGACCATCGCCATGGGCGCGCTGTTCACCGCCTTCCACCTGGGCTGCAAGGCCATCGTCGCGCTCACCGAAAGCGGTTCGACCGCGCTGTGGATGAGCCGCCACGACATCCACGTGCCGATCTTCGGCGTCACCTCGTCGCACCAGTCCGAGCGGCGCATGGCGCTGTACCGCAACGTGCGGCCGATGCTGATGCCCGCGCACAGCGACCGCGACGAGGCGCTGCGCGACGCCGAGCGGCTGCTGGTCGAGCGCGGCGTGCTGATGCCCGGCGACACCTACGCCATCACCTGCGGCGAGCCGATGGGTCACCCAGGGGGCACCAACATGCTGAAGGTGTGCCGGGTGGGTTGAAGCGGCCGCGGTGCACGGCCCCGCCGGCTCAGGCGGCCGGCGCCGACCCGACCAGCGCGTTGCCGTCGATCGCGGCCACGGCCTGGTGCAGCAGGCGCGCTGCCGGCGAGAGCTCGCGCTTGGACAGGATGGCCAACGAAATCGGTCGCGTGATCCGGGGGGCGGTCAGAGGGATGCACCGCAGGTCGTCCGACGCCACGATGCTGGCCGACGACCGCGACACGATGCCGACGCCCAGGCCTGCCTGCACGAGCGCGGCCGCCGTGACCAGCTGGTTCACGCGGTACGGGCGCTTCAGCTGCAATCCCGATTCGGTCAGGACCTGGTCGCAGTAGGTGCTCATCGCCCCGCCGGAATGCAGGGCGACCACGGGCTCATCGCGCAGGTCGCGCCAGGCGAGGGCCCGCCTGCGCGCGAAGCGATGCGATGCCGGAAGCAGCGCGACGATCGACTGCGTGCCGATCGGCGTGTAGTCGACATCGGCATGCGCTTCGACCTGGGTCACGAGTGCCAGGTCGAGGCGGCCGTCCAACAGCAGCTCGAGCGAAGCCTCGCTGGGCAGGTCGTGCAGCTCGAGGTCGACGTTCGAGCAGTTCAGCCTGAAGTTGCGGATCACCCCTTGCAGGCCCAGTCGGTAGAAGACCGGTGCCGCGGAGAAGCGCACCCTGCCCGAGCCGCCGCTCAGGTAGCGCTGCAGGTCGCGCTCGGCACGGGCCGCCTCGTCGAGTACGCGCCGAGACAGCGTCAGGAACTCCTGGCCAGAGGGGGTCAGTGTCACGCTGCGGGTGTCACGATCGAACAGCCGTGCGCCAAGCAGCGACTCCAGCTTCTGGATGGCTGCGCTCAGCGTCGGTTGCGTCACATGCAGCTGTCCCGCAGAGACGCTGAAACTGCGCGTATCGGCGACCGACACAAAGGCGCGCAACTGGCGCAGGCTGAACTTCATCGGGCGCAGCGCGGTACGAATCTATGAGTCGATACGAAGAATCGATTTTACGGATAGCCTGATGCGCTGAATACTGCGCTCCTCGGACTGGCGAGGACATGCCGGCCCACAGGAGACTTCGGATGGAAACCTCGACGACGAGCCGCCGGCCGGAACCACACGCTGCGCAGGGCAGCGCGCTCGAATGGACGCAGCGCCTGGTCGCCTTCGACACCACCAGCCGGCTGTCCAACCTCGGGCTGATCGAGACGGTACGCGACCACTTCGCATCCCGCGGCCTGCACCCCCACCTGAGCTACAGCACAGCGGGCAACAAGGCGAACCTGTTCGTCACCGTGCCAGCCGCCGACGGACGCACCGACGGCGGCCTGGTGTTGTCGGGCCACACCGACGTGGTGCCGGTCGACGGCCAGGCGTGGTCCAGCGACCCGTTCAAGGCCGAGATCCGCGACGGCCGCCTGTACGGCCGTGGCAGCTGCGACATGAAGGGCTTCATCGGCACGGCGCTGGCGCTGCTGCCGCAGATCCAGGCGGCGCGGTTGCGCGAGCCGGTGCACTACGCGATGTCCTACGACGAGGAGATCGGCTGTGTCGGCGCGCCGTCGATGCTGTCCGACCTGCGCGAACGCGGCCTGAAGCCATCCGGCTGCATCGTCGGCGAGCCGACCAGCATGCGCCCGATCGTCGCGCACAAGAGCATCAACGCCTACCGCTGCTGCGTCAACGGACATGCGGCGCATTCGTCGCTCACGCCGCGCGGCCTGAACGCCATCGAGTACGCCGCGCGGCTGATCTGCTTCATCCGCGACGTCGCCGACGAGTTCAAGGCGAAGGGGCCGTACGACGCCGCGTTCGACGTGCCGTTCACCACCGCGCAGACGGGCACGATCGCCGGCGGCATCGCCTTGAACACGATCCCCGCGCAGTGCGAGTTCATGTTCGAGTTCCGCAGCCTGCCGGGCCTCGACCCGCAGCGCATCTTCGAGCGCATCGAAGCCTATGCGAACGACGTGCTGCTGCCGCAGATGCGTGCCGAGCACGCCGGTGCCGCATTGAGCTTCGAGCGCATCGCGGCGGCGCCGGCCTTCGATGCCGCCGAGCACGAAGCGATCACTCAGCTGGTGCGGGCGTTGACCCGCAACCTCGACGTGCAGAAGGTGGCCTATGGCACCGAGGCCGGGCTGTTCCAGGCGGCCGGCATCCCGTCGGTGGTCTGCGGCCCAGGCGACATCGAGCAGGCGCACAAGGCCGACGAGTTCGTCGCGCTCGAGCAGCTCGAACAATGCGAGACCTTCCTGCGCCGGGCCGTCGACAGCCTTCGCGTTTGACGGCCCGGCGTGCGCCGACCGACGCACGCCGGATTCCATTTGCAACCGTCCCGCCGGGACCGTCGGCCATGACCCAGGAGAACTCCGCCATGCGCTTTCTTGCTTCGAAAACCCTGGCCACGGTCGCGCTCGCCGCGCTGTGCGGCCTCGCTGCCGCGCCGCGCCACGCCCTGGCGCAGACCTTCCCGTCGAAGCCGGTCCGCATCATCTACCCGTTTGCGCCGGGCGGCGGCATGGAGGTGGCCACGCGCGTGATCGCCAAGGAAATGCAGAACTCGACCGGCCAGCCCTTCGTGGTGGAGAACCGCGTGGGCGCCGGCGCTGCGCTGGCCGCGCAGGCGGTCGCCACCGCAGCGGCGGATGGCTACACCCTCTTCGTCGGCCCGGTCGGGATCATGGCCATCACGCCGCACCTGCGCAAGCTGCCCTATGACACGCTGAAGGATCTGCAGCCGATCGCGCGGCTGAGCCAGTTCCGCGGCGTGCTGGTGGTCAGCACGCAGGTGCCGGCCAACAACGTGGCCGAGTTCATTGCCTACGCGAAGGCCAATCCCGGCAAGCTGAGCTACGGCTCGGCCGGCGTCGGCTCGCAGGGGCACGTCAACAGCGAGCTGCTGCAGCAGGCGTGGGGCATCAAGCTCGTCCACATCCCCTACAAGGGTGCTGCGGAGGCCGCGACCGACCTGATCAGCGGCCGCCTGGACGTCTACAGCGATCTCACGATGCTGCAGTACGTCAAGCAGGGCAAGGCCAAGCTGCTGGCGGTGTACGGCGACGCACGCTTCCCGGACTTCCCGGACGTGCCGACGCTGAAGGAGCAGCGCGCCCCGGCCATGGCCGAAAGCGAAACCTGGTTCGGCGCGTTCGCGCCCAGGGGCACGCCGCCGCAGGTCATCGAGAAGCTGGCGTCCGAATTCGAGAAGGCGCTGCGCCAGCCGGAGGTCGTGGCCAGCCTGCAATCGTTCATGGCCCAACCGGCGTTCCTCGGCCCGCAGGCCTTCGGCAAGCTCTGGGAAGCCGACTACGCGCGCTACGGCAAGGCCATCGCCGACGCCGGCATCAAGGTGGAGTGACTCGATGAATCCGCTGCTGACGCAGATCGGCGCCATCCTGTCGCCGCAATCCGTCGCCATCGTCGGTGCATCGGACGACGTGCAGAAATGGGGCGGCAGCATCCTGGCGCTGCTGCGCAAGTTCGGGTATCAAGGCGCCATCTACCCGATCAACCCGAAGAGTGCACGGGTCCAGGAGCTGGCCGCGTTCCCGAGCGTCGCCGCGGTCGGCCAGCCGGTCGACGTCGCCGTGATTGCCGTGTCCAGCGATCGCGCCGTGCAGGCGCTCGACGATTGCGCCAAGGCCGGGGTCAAGGCGGCGCTGCTCGTGACCTCGCAGTTCGCCGAGTCCGGTGCGGCCGGTCAGGCGCTGCAGGACCGGCTGGTCGAGGTCGCGCGCGCGGCCGGCATGCGGCTCATCGGCCCGAACTGCATGGGCTACTTCCACAGCCATGCCGACCTGTGCCTGCTCAACGCCCAGGCGCTGATGCGCAACGCTGCGCTGCTCGCGGGCGACATCGCGCTCATCAGCCAGAGCGGGGCGCTGGCGGGGGCCATGCTCGCCCGTGCCTACGACATCGGCACGGGCTTCAGCTTCTGCGTGTCGCTGGGCAACCAGGCCGACCTGGAAGTCGCCGACTTCCTCGAGTACGCCATTGCCGACCCGAACACGCGGGTCATCGCCTTGTATGTCGAGGGGCTGAAGACCCCGCAGCGTTTCCTCGCGCTGCTCGGGCAGGCGCGTGCGGCGGGCAAGCCCGTGCTGCTCGCCAAGGCGGGCCGCACCGAGGCGGGCCAGCAGGCGGTGGCCTCGCACACCGCCAGCATGGCGGGCGCCTACCAGTCCTTCGCCGCCGCGGTGCGTCATGCCGGGGCCACGCTGGTCGACGACCCGCTCGAGCTCGTCATGCAGGCCGCCGCTTGGGCCGGTACGCCGACGCCGACCGGGCAGGGCGTGGCGATCCTGTCGGGCTCGGGCGGCGGCGGGGCGATCGCCTCGGACCTGCTCGGCGAGGCGGGCCTGCAGCCGGCGACGCTGTCGGCGGGAACCGTCGCAAGACTCCTCGAGCTGATGCCGCAGGCGTCCGCGCACCTGCCTTTCGACCTCGGGTCGGTGCCCGGCGAGTACCGGCAGGGGCGGGCCAACTGGCTGCGCGACGTGCTCGACACCATGATGGCCGACGCCGACGTCGGCGCCGGCATCTTCGTCATGACCACGCAGCCGGACATGGCCGGCGCCGCCGACAGCGTGGCCGCGGTCAACCGCGACTGCGGCAAGCCCGTGCTCTTCGTCAACGCGGCGAGCAGCTGTGGCGACCAGGCCGTGGCCCGCCTGCACGCCGCGGGCGTGGTCCATTTCAGCTCGATCCAGGAGCCGATCCGCTACTTGAGCAACCGCCAGGCGCACGCGCGCCTGGCGGGCCTGCCCCAGGGCGCACCGGCCGTGCTCGACGCCGCAGCGCTGCGCCGCATCTGTGCCGCCTGGCCCGCGGGGCTGGTGCAGGAACAGCAGGTCAAGCAGCTGTTTGCCGCGGCCGGCATCCCGGTCACGGCCGGCGAGGTCGCGGGGACCGCCGAGCAGGCGGTCGAGGCCGCCCGGCGCATCGGCTTGCCGGTGGTCATGAAGGTGGTGTCGGCGCAGATCAGCCACAAGAGCGACATCGGCGGCGTGGTGCTCGGCGTCGCCGACGAGGCGGCCGTGCGACGCCACTTCGACGCACTGCAGGCGGCGGCGGGCCGGGTCCCCGGCGCGGTGTTCGAAGGCTGCCTGGTGCAGCAGATGGCGCGCGCCGATGCCGAGCTGCTGGTCGGCACGAACCGGGACGCGCAGTTCGGGCCGATGTTGATGTTCGGCTTCGGCGGCACCCTGGTCGAACTGCAGCGCGACACGGCGCTGCTGCCCGCCGATGCCGGGCATGCGGCGATCGCGCAGGCGCTGGCGCAGTTGTGCCTGTACCCGCTGCTGACCGGATTCCGCGGCCGCGAGCCGGCCGATCTCGAGCGCCTGGTCGACGTCATCCATCGCATGGGGCAGTTGTCGCTGCTGCTCGGCGAGTCGCTCGGCGAATGCGAAGCGAACCCGGTGATGGTGCGCGGCAAAGCCATCGTCGTGGCCGATGCCCGTGCCGTCTGGAAAGGAATCCCATGAGCCTGGTGAGCTACGAAACGAGCGGCCACATCGCCGTCATCACGCTGCGCCGCAGCGATCGGCGCAATGCGCTGAACGCCGAGATGAGCGCGCTGCTGCACGAAGCCTGGACGCGCTTTGCCGGCGGCCCGGAGCGTGTCGCCGTGCTGGCCGCCGAGGGGCCGCATTTCTGCGCCGGCGTCGACGTCACCGACGCGTCGAAGGAAGCCTGGAAGGGCGTGCCGAACGTCGGCGTCAAGCTCGACAAGCCGCTGATCTCGGCCGTCTGCGGCTGGGCGGTGGGCGCGGGCTTCACGCTGACGATGATGAGCGACCTGTGCGTGGTCGACGACACCGCGCGCTTCATGTTCCCCGAGGCCAAGGTCGGCATGTTCGGCGGCATCACGGCCAGCCTGGTCTCGCGCATCCCGCACAAGGTGGCGCTCGAGTTCCTGATGCTCGGCGAGCCGATGACGGCAGCGCGCGCCTACGAAGTCGGGCTGGTCAACCGGGTGACCGCACCGGGCAAGCATATCGAAACGGCGCTGGAGTTCGCGCACAAGCTCGCCGGCATGGCGCCGCTCGTGCTGCAGACGATCAAGAGCGCGACGCAGCAGACGCTGCCCAAGTCGCCGGCGGAGACCGCCTACCCCGAGATGGGCCGGCTCACCGCGCTGGCCCACAGCGAAGACTGCCGCGAGGGCGCGCGGGCGTTTGCCGAGAAGCGCAGCCCGGTGTTCGTCGGCCGGTGAGCGGCATGGACCCCGCTCGGCGAGGCCGCGCCTGCGCGCCCATGGCGACACCGCGGCCGTGGGCGCTCGAGGCCGTCCAGCGCATCGAGCGCGACGCGCTGCGCTCGGCCGACACCCACCTGATGCTGGTGCCCGTGCCGTCCATGCCGGGTGTGCAGCTGTACGTGAAGGACGAGTCGACCCATCCGACGGGCAGCCTGAAGCACCGGCTCGCGCGCTCGCTGTTCCTGTACGGCCTGTGCAACGGCTGGATCGAAGAAGGCACGACCGTGATCGAAGCCTCGTCGGGCAGCACGGCGGTGTCCGAAGCCTACTTCGCGCGCATGCTCGGGCTGCCGTTCATCGCCGTGATGCCGCGCAGCACGTCGGCGGCCAAGGTCGCGCTGATCGAGCACTACGGCGGCCGCTGCCACTTCGTCGACGATGGCGCCGAGATGTACGCCGAGGCCGAGCGCCTGGCCGCGGGCTGCCGCGGGCACTACATGGACCAGTTCACCTACGCCGAACGTGCCACCGACTGGCGCGGCAACAACAACATCGCGCAGTCCGTCTTCCAGCAGCTCGCGGGCGAGCCGTATCCGGTGCCGCGCTGGATCGTCGTCGGCGCCGGCACCGGCGGCACCTCGGCGACGATCGGCCGCTACATCCGCTACCAGGGCCTGGCGACGCAGTTGTGCGTCGTCGACCCGGAGCACTCGGTGTTCTACGGCTACCACGCCAGCGGCGACGACCAGCTGACCAGCGAGCGCGGCTCGGACATCGAGGGCATCGGCCGGCCCCGCGTCGAGAAGTCCTTCATGCCGAAGGTCGTCGACCGCATGATCCGGGTGCCCAATGCCGCCTCGTACGCTGCGATGCGTTTCCTCGAGCAACTGCTCGGCCGGCGCTACGGCGGGTCGACCGGCACCAACTTCCATGGCGTGATGCAACTGGCGTGCGAGATGGCGGCCCGCGGCGAGGAGGGCGCCATCGTCACGCTGGCCTGCGACCCCGGCGACCGCTACCTCGACACCTACTACGACGACGCCTGGCTCGAGGCCCAGGGCTACGACATCGCGCCACACGCCGCGCGCCTGGAGCGCGCGTTTCGTGAGGGTCTCTGGCGCGCGGACGACATCCGCGCAGCCCCGTAGTCGCCGGCGCGTGGGCGGCGTGGACTGCGCCTGACGGCCCGCCACGGCGGGCGGGCCACCGCAGTTCAGCCGCCCAGGCTCTTCAGCACGCGCAGCGTCTCGGCCACCGCCACGTCCGGCGCCAGCGCGGTGTCGGCGATGTTGGCCACGACCTTGGCGTTGTCGTGGTCCAGCTTGCCGGGCTGCGACCAGAGCTCGACGGTCGGCGCCGACAGGTAGACCGAGAACGAATGGTGCTCGGAGCCCGGCCGCTCGCCGATCAGGTGCAGCAGCGCGCGGCGCGAGGTCTTGTCGCCGAGGCTGCCGAACAGCACCTCCCCGGCGCGGTAGCCGGCGCGCACACGCCCCGACTTGCAGACGATCGTCTCGGGCGCGACCTTCCAGCCCTCCTTCGCCAGCGCCGTGCGCAGCAGCGGCAGGAAGACATCGACATGGCCCGGGTCGGTGATGGCGTTGCCGTTCAGTCCGTCGGAGACCATGATCTGCAGGTCGTAGCGCCCGCCCTGCGCGTCGCGCAGCTTGTGCAGCGCCGGCAGCGACAGCGCGTTGATGGCCTCGCCCGACGGCGGGTGCAGGATGTAGTCGTCGCGGTTGGCTGAGTGGGTGGCGATCGACACTGCCGGTGCGAGCTTGCTCGCATAGTCCTCGGGCAGCACGGTGTAGATCATCTTCTTGCCGTCGTCGACCAGCTCGCGGATGTATTGGTCGAGCTTGGGCTCGAGATCCCAGGGCTTGGCGCCATGCCCCTCGGCGATCCACACGCCGTGGCCGCGCACCGCGGCCAGTTTCTTGTCGGCCTCGGCCATGATCTGCGCGTCGGAGCGCTTGTCCTGCTTCGCCCGCCGGTACTGCAGGTAGACCCACTTCGGGTCGCCGAAATGCGGCCCCGGCTTGCCGTCGGCGTCGACCACGCCGAGCTTGCGGAAGAAGGCCTGCATGTCGTCGTTGACGCGGTAGCCGAACTGCTCGCGGATGCGCACATGGTCCTGGTTGGCGGTGGTCAGGTACGACAGCATCGGATCGTTCTTCGTCGGCAGCGCCATCAGGTAGGCCGGGTTGGCCGGCATGATCTGCGCGATGCACCAGTCCAGGTCGTCCAGGCCCACCGACATGTGCAGCGTCGAGCAGATGTCCAGCCCGATCGGCAGCCCGTGCAGCTTGCCCATGGCGATGTCTTCCAGGCAGCAGCGCACCAGTTGCTCCTTGGTGCGGAAGACCTCCGGGCCGATGAAGCCGGCGACATCGTTGACGATCACCCAGGCCGCGCCACCGCGTGCCTGCGCCACCTTCTGCTTCAGCGCCCGCGCGAAGCCGTACTTGCGCGCCTCGTGAATCACCATGTCGAAGCCGGCGCCGTGGCCGTTGGTCGCGTCCGCGCCCTGGCCGGTCTCGAAGTACAGGCCGTAGTGCCCGGTGCGCGCCGCGGCGTGCTTCAGCATCTTGTCCACCGTGACGTCGAACACGCCGTTGGCCGCGACCGTGCTGCCCAGGCTCTGGAACCACAGTGCGGTCGCGCCGGGGAACTGCTTTTCCACTTCGGCCTGCGCGTCGATGTGCGCCAGGCAGCAGTGCGGCAGCGTGTCCTGCAGGTCGAAGGCGACCAGGATGTCCTGCAGCGTCTTCTCCACGCCGGCGATCTTCGCCACCTCGCCCGACACCGGGTTGTTGCCCAGCACCACGTCGCCCACGCCGAAGGCGAAGCTGTCGAACACCTGCCAGCGGATGTCGTCGGGGTCGTCGGTGGGCGAGTTCGGCTGCACGCGCGCGCCCAGGTAGCCCTTGGCCCCGACCTTCGAGCCCGGCAGCGGGTTGAACACCGTCTGCCCGATCTTCGTCAGCTCGGCGTTGTCCATCAGCTTGACGACGATGCCGATGATGTCGCTGGGCAGCCCGGCCATCACCGCCTTGACCTGGCCTTCCGGCTGCGTCAGCAGGAAGCTCTTCAGCTCGCCCATCGTCCAGCCGCGCAGCTTCTGCAGCGCGGCCGGGTCGGTGGTCTGCAGGATCAGCGCGTAGACCGCGTCGTCGAGCATCGGCCGGTCGACCAGCTCGCCGACCTTGGTGTTGCTGATCAGCGTGCGCGCGTTGGCGCGCGTGGCCGGCGTGTCGGCCGAGATGCCGAGCGACTCGTCGCCTTCCTTGTATTCGTTGGCCGAGCCGATCACCGCCTTGTAGAAGGCCGGGTCGAAGCTGCCGCGCTGGCGCGTGACGTAGGCCACCACGTCCTCGCCGGCGGCGACCTGGCCGATCGACACCTTGGCCGCGGCCTCGGTGGTGGCCGTGGCCGCCGGGGCGCTGGCCGCCGGCTTGCCGCGATCGCAGCCGCTCAGCCAGCCGAGGGTGCCACCCAGCGTGGCGATGACGAAGCTGCGGCGGGTGCTCAGGCCGATCGGCACGGAACCGGGTTGCATGTTCATGTGAGCCCCTCTGTCAGCCCAGGGGCGGACAGTAGGCTCCCGCGATCCGAGGCGTGTCAATCCCGCACGTCCTCAATCCGCATGAGACGGGTCCGCGCGTGGAGGGTCTCGCTAAAATCGGCCATCCCAGCCTCTGCCGAGAACCGCGATGCCTCTCGTTTCCATGCGCCAACTGCTCGACCACGCCGCCGAAAACGGCTACGGCATCCCGGCCTTCAACGTCAACAACCTCGAGCAGGTGCAGGCGGTGATGACGGCGGCTTCGGAAGTCGGTGCGCCGGTGATCCTGCAGGCCAGCGCCGGCGCGCGCAAGTACGCGGGCGAGCCCT